>JAOUHR010000417.1 GCA_029884515.1 Gemmatimonadota bacterium | reverse complement strand
CACCGCGAGCGAGGTCACCCGCTCGCAGACCTGCGACGAGAAGAGCTTCGCCATCGCCCCTTCCTGCGCGATGCTCTCCCCGGCGTCCTTGAGGCGCGCGGCATTGTACACCATGAGGCGCGCGGCCTCGAGTTCCGTCGCCGCCTGCGCGAGCTGGAACTGGATCCCCTGGAACTCGGTGAGCGGGTGGCCGAACTGCTTCCGCTCCTTGAGGTACGCGATCGCGGCATCGAGCGCGCCCTGCGCGATCCCCACCATCTGGGCGCCGATCCCCACGCGCCCCTCGTTGAGCGCCTTGATCGCGATCTTGTAGCCCTGGCCCACGGGGCCCAGCACGTCAGCGGTGGGGACGAAGACGTCGTCGAGGATCAGTTCCGTGGTGCTCGAGGCCCGGATGCCGAGCTTGTCCTCCTTCTTGCCGACGCTGAACCCCTTGGCGTCGCGCTCGACGACGAACGCGGTGATGCCCTTGTAGCCCTGCGCGGGGTCGACGGTGGCGAAGACGATGTAGAGCCCCGCCTCCGCGCCGTTCGTGATCCAGAGCTTGCGGCCCGTCAAACTCCAGCCGCCCTTCGTCTCGACGGCGCGCGTCCGCAGCGCGAACGCGTCGGACCCGCTGGACGCCTCGGAGAGCGCGTACGCGCCGATGGTGTCCTCGCAGAGTCGCGGGAACCATCGCGCCTGCTGCTCCGGTGTCGCCGCGGCACGCAGCGGGTTCGCCACCAGCGTGTTCTGCACATCCACGAGGATGGCCGAGGCCGCGTCGACCTTGCTGATCTCCTCCACCGCGAGCGTCACCATCATCACGCTGCCGCCGGCGCCACCCAGCGCCTCCGGCGACTGGATGCCCATCAGGCCCATCTCGAAGCAGGCCTTGATGAGCGCGGGGTCGAGCTTCGCGTCGCGCTCCATCTGCGCCATGCGAGGCGCCACCTCGCCGGCGGCGAACGCGGCGACGGCATCCCGGAACGCCGCCTCGTCCTCCGAGAGGACGGTCAACGCCGGACGCGGGTTCTCCACTTCGGTCGGCATCGCGTGTCCGCTCACTCGGTCGTCTTCATGGGTGTCTGCAGCTCGTCGGCCCACCGGGCGCGCCAGTTCTCGTGCCACTCGGGAAGGCCCGCGGCCGGCATCGGCCGCCCGATGAAGTAGCCTTGCGCGTAGTCACACCCCGTGCCCCGCAGGAACTCCCAGTCCTCGCGGTCCTCCACCCCCTCGGCGACGATCTGCATGTGGAGTTGCTTCGCCAGGCTGAGGCTGGCGCTGTAGATCGCGCGCACCGTCTCGTTGCGCGCCACGCCGTGCACGAAACTGCGGTCGATCTTGAGTTCGTCGAACGGGATGTCGCGGAGCTGAGCGAGCGACGAGTGACCGGTGCCGAAGTCGTCGATCGACAGGCCGAAGCGGTGGAGCCGGAGCCGCGTGAGGGTCTCGAGCGGGCCGCGGAGGTCCTGCATGAGCCGGCTCTCCGTGACCTCGAGCTGGATCGACGGCGGATGCACGTTCTCGGCCTTGGTCGCGGACCGGACGAACTCGGCGAAGTCGAGCGAGGCGAGGTTGTCCATCGAGACGTTCACCGCCATGCGGCGCACGATGCCGTCCTGGTTCCAGCTTCGTGTCTGCGAGATCGCGCTCTTGACCACCGCCCGCGTGAGTGCGTCGATCAGGCCATTCGACTCGGCCACGCCGATGAACTGGTCGGGGAACACCATGCCGTCGGCGGGATGCTGCCAGCGCACCAGCGCTTCCACGCCCACGAACTCGCCCGTGGCGACCGATACCTTCGGCTGGTAGAAGTTGGTGAGTTGGCCTTCCTCGATCGCCGTGCGCACCACCTCCGGCGCGTAAGGGGCCTTCCCCGGGCGGCGATTCTCGCGCCCTTTCGCAACCCAGTTGGAGAGGACCACCTCCAGCACCTCGGGGCGCACCGGCTTCACGAGATGTCCGAGCTCGGCGATGCCGTGGGCGCGCACGAGCTGGTCCACCGAGTGGAGCACGCGCTCGTTCTCGCCGCTCATGATGACCAGGTGGCCGGCGAACGCACGGTCCACGAGCCCGCGGATGAACTCCACGCCGTCGAGGCCCGGCATGTTGAGGTCGAGCAGGATCAGCCCGGGCGCCACGCCATCGGACTCCAGTCGCGCGAGCGCCGGCTCACCGCGCTCGAAGGTCTCCACCGCCGAATACCCCATGCGGGCGAGCATGCGCTGCATCGCCGTGAGGATCAACGGTTCGTCGTCGACGACGAGGATCGGCAGCGAGTGATGATCGTTGACAGCGGGTCCAGGGAGTGTCACGTCGCTGGGTCAGGGTGGTCGGGCGTGCCGAGTTGGCCGGAAAGATAAGCATCTGCGTCATCCACCGCGGACGCGAATTCGGGGAGCAAGGTGTGGATGGCGGCGAGGTCGCCCCCGCGACCAGCGGCCTCGAATCGCTTGCAGAGCTCCACCAGCGGTGCGGCGCCGAGGTACGAGGCCACGGACTTGAAGCGGTGAGCCGTGTCGGCGATCGCCTGGCCGTCACCCGCAGCGCTGCCCTCGGCGAAGTCAGCCAGCGCTTTCCGCGCACTCGGGATGAAGCGCTCGGTGAACTCCTGCATGACCTCGGCGTCCTCTCCCACATACGCAGCGAGTATCGCGAGGTCGAGAGGCGGTGGAGTGCCGCCAGCGGGC
>JAOUHR010000416.1 GCA_029884515.1 Gemmatimonadota bacterium | reverse complement strand
GTCTTCTCGGACGAGCCGGGCATCTACATCCCGGGCGAGTTCGGCGTGCGGCTCGAGGACGACATGCTGATCACCGAGAACGGCGCCGAGCTCTTCACGCCGCAGTCGCCGAGCCTCGAACGGCCGTTCGCGGCGCTCGGCTAGTCGTCCACGCGGTTGAGCGCCGCCGGCGGCGTGCTCCGCCCCACGACGCCGGCCACCGCCACGATCGTCAGCACGTAAGGGATCATCTCCACGAACTGCGACGGGATCAGCTGTGCCGCTTGCAGCTGGATCTGGAACGTCTCGGCGGCGGCGAAGAGCAGGCAGGCAACCCCCGCGCGCACCGGATGCCAGCGCCCGAAGATCACCGCCGCGAGCGCGATGAAGCCGCGCCCTGCGGTCATGTTGTCGGTGAACTGGTGCTGGTCGAGCGCAAGGTAGACGCCGCCGAGCGAGGCGAGGACGCCGGACCAGAGCACCGCCACGTAGCGCACGCGCACCACCGGCACCCCCACGCTCGCCGCGGCGAGCGGATGCTCGCCCACGGCGCGCACGCGCAGGCCGAACGTCGTCCGCGACACCACGAAGGCGAGCGCCGGCATCACGATCACGCCCAGCCAGACGAGCGGGTTCGCCACCAGGGCCACCAACGTCGAGAGTCCCTCGCCGCCGAACCCCGCGACCCGCGGCGAGTTGGATGAGCTCTGGAACGCGACGTCGAGGAAGAAGCGCGTCACGCCGACGGCGAAGAGGTTGATCGCGACACCCGTGACCACCTGGTCGGCGCGGAACCGGATGCAGGCCACGGCGTGGATCGCGCCGAGGAGGAGTCCCGCCGCGACGCCGGCGACGATGCCGATCCAGGCACTCCCGCCGTAGAACGAGCCGAGCACCGCCCCGAAGGCGCCACCGAGCATGAAGCCCTCGAGCGTGAGCGCCACGATGCCCGCGCGCTCCGAGAGCGCGCCGCCGGCCGCCGCGAACAGGAAGGGGATCGCGATCCGGAGCGTCTGGGCGAGGAAGAGGATGATCATCCGCGCCGTCCCGCGGCCTGGCGCACGAGCCGCCGCACCTCGGGCACCGCCATCGCCACGGCGAGGATCACGATCCCCTGGAGCACCTCCACCATCTGCTTCGGCACCATGGCGTTGATGGCGAGGCCGCCCTGCGAGAGCGTGGCGAAGAAGAGTGCCGCGAGCACCACGCCCACCGGGTGGTTCCGCCCCACGAGCGCGACCGCGATGCCGAGGAAGCCGGCTCCTCCTGCGAAGCCATCCTCGTAGTAGCCCTTGTAGCCGAGCACGAAGTTCACGCCGCCCAGGCCGGCGAGGCCTCCGGCGAACGCCATCGCGCGCCACCAGGTGCGGCCCACGTGGATGCCGCCGTACTCGGCCGCATCCGGCTGCAGACCCACGGCGCGCAACTCGAATCCGGCGCGCGTGCGGAAGAGGAACCACCACGTCGCGCCCGCCGCCGCGAGCACGATTGCCACGGTCCCGTTGGCCGCCGAGCCGTGGAAGGCGCTCACGAGGCCGCTCAGCCGCGGGACCGTGCCGACGCGCATCGCTTCCGTGTGCAGTGTCTCGGGCACGGCGAGCTTCGCGCTCACGATCCAGTTGAGGAACGCGAGCACGATGAAATTGAGCATGATGGTGACGATCACCTCGTGCGCGCCGAACCGGGCCTTGAGGACGCCCGGCACGAGGCCCACCGCCCCGCCCGCGGTGCACGCAGCCATCACGCAGAGCGGGATCGCGAGCAGTGCCGGCGTGCCCGACGGGAGCCAGAGCCCCATGATCGCCGCACCGAAGCCGCCGGCGGCGAGCTGCCCCTCGCCGCCGATGTTGAAGAGCCCCGCGCGCAGGCCGATCGCCACCGCGAGTCCGGTGCAGGTGAGCGTCGTCGCCTTGTAGAGCACCTGCCCGAAGCCGTAGGCATTCCCCCACGTGCCGTCGAGCAGCAGGGCCCACACTTCGCCCGGCGCCTGCCCGTAGGCGAGGATCAGCAGGTCGCCGACGACCAGCGCGACGAGGAGCGCCACCAGCGGCGCGAGCACGCTCTCCTCCATCAGCGCGCGAAACCGGCCCACAGGAGCCACCTCGCTCATGCGACCGCCCCACGTTGCGCGCCGGTCATCCAGGGGCCGAGCACCTCCTCCGACGCCGCGGCCCGCGCCATCACCGTCACGAGCTTCCCGCCGTACATCACGGCGATGCGGTCCGCGAGCGCGAGCACCTCGCGCAGCTCCGCCGAGACGAGGAGGATCGCCTTGCCCTCGTCTCGCGCCCGACGGAGCTGCGCGTGGATGAACTCGATCGCGCCCACGTCCACGCCGCGCGTCGGCTGCGCGGCGAGGAGCACCGAGAAGGCGCGGCCCATCTCGCGCGCGATCACCACCTTCTGCTGGTTGCCGCCCGAGAGCGTGCGCGCGGGGAGCGCCGGGTCCGTGGGCCGGATGTCGTACTCGGCCGTGCGCGCCTTCGCGTTCGTGGTGATCGCCGTCCGGTCGAGCACGCCGCGGCGCGAGAAGTGGTGCTGTTGCCCGAGGATCATGTTCTCCGCGACGGTGTACTCGAGCAGGAGCCCGCGCCGGTGCCGGTCCTCGGGGATGTGCGAGAGTCCCGCGTCGCCGCGGGCGCGCACGTCGAGGCCCACGAGCTCCGCGCCGCCCAGCCGGATGCTCCCGGATGTCGG
>JAOUHR010000414.1 GCA_029884515.1 Gemmatimonadota bacterium | reverse complement strand
TTTCCCGTTGCTTCACTTCCGCCCCCCGGCTACTTTCCAGCCACAGAATCGCGCTCGTGAAATATTTCACGAACTCCCGCCCGCCTTCGCCTTCCTATGGATCGGACGTACCTCCCAGTCCTCCTCCTCCTCGGCTTCGTCGCGGTGAACGCTGTCGCGATCCTCGGGCTCTCGCACTTCCTCACGCGCGCCCGGCCGACACCGGTGAAGCAGCAGCCCTATGAATCGGGCATGCCCGTCCTCGGCGACGCGCGCGAGCGGTTCTCGGTCAAGTTCTACATGGTCGCGATGCTCTTCATCGTCTTCGACATCGAGACCGTGTTCATGATTCCCTGGGGTGCGTACTACCGGCAACTCTCCTGCGCCGTCCGCCTGGTCGACGGCGCGTGCCCCACCGGCCAACTGTCGTTCTTCGGACTCGGCGAGATGCTCGTGTTCATGGCCATCCTCCTTGTCGGGTACGTCTACGTCTGGAAGAAGGGAGCCCTGCAATGGGATTGATTGCCAAGCCCGATCCCGCGTCCGCGGTCTCATACAACCCGCCTGCGCAGGAGGGCTGGGTCACCACGCGCCTCGACTTCCTCGTGAACTGGGGACGCGCCAACTCGCTCTGGCCGATGCCCTTCGGCACCGCCTGCTGCGCCATCGAGTTCATGGCATCGGCAGCCTCGCACTTCGACCTCGCCCGTTTCGGCATGGAGCGGATGAGCTTCTCTCCGCGCCAGGCGGATGTGCTCATCTGCGCGGGCCGCGTGCCCTTCAAGCTCGCGCCGGTCATCCGCCGCATCTATCAACAGATGCACCAGCCCAAGTGGGTCATCTCCATGGGCGCCTGCGCCTCGTCGGGCGGGATGTTCGACTCGTACGCGGTGGTGCAGGGGATCGACACGATCATCCCGGTGGACGTCTACGTGCCCGGCTGCCCGCCGCGCCCCGAAGGCCTCATCTATGGCATCATGATGTTGCAGCAGAAGATCAAGGAGGAGCGGATGTCGAACACCGCACTCCGCGACGAGATGATGCCGGACCCCACCTCGCAGCTCTATATCGCGCCGAGCCGCATTGACGAGCTCTCGGAGCCGTTCGGGAACTCCGTGCACCAGACGCGGTCGGCGCCGTGACCCCAGGCAACGGCAACAACGCGCCCGCGCAGGACCACGGGCTCGCGACATTCCAGATCGTCCACCCGGGCCAGCCGGGCGACGCGCCGGCCACGCGCAAGAACGTGCCGCACACCGGCGGGCCATTGAACCCCTCGGTGGAGGCGCTGCGCGCGAAGTTCGGCGCCGTGATTGGGCGCGCCAGCGTGGGCTGGGGCGAGACCACGGTGTTCGTGGAGCGCGCCAGCGTCGCCGAGGTCTGCGCCTGGCTGCAGTCCGATCCGTCGCAGCGCTACGAGTACCTCTCCGACGTGACTGCGGTCGAGTACCGCGACCGCGTTCGGCCGATCGAGGTGGTCTGGCATCTCCGTTCCATCAGGTACCGCCGCTTCCTGCGCCTCAAGGCGGAACTCCCGAAGGACGGCAGGACGCCGCTCTCCGTGCCGAGCGTGTGGGGCGTCTGGAAGGGCGCCGATTGGCTCGAGCGCGAGTGCTACGACATGTTCGGGATCACCTTCGAGGGACACCCCGACCTGCGCCGCATCCTGATGTGGGAGCAGTACAAGGAAGGGTTCCCGCTGCGGAAGGACTTCCCGATGCGCGGCCGGTTCAGCCGCTCCGAGCAGCTCAAGCAGGCGCTCGCGGCCAACCCGGAGGCGCGCTACTCGATGGAGGAGCTCTCCATCGCCGATGCCTTCGAAGACCTCCCCTCCGACATGCGCAAGCGCCTCGTCGGTGGCGGGAAGACGGGAGAATAGGGATGGCCGCGACCCGCACCCTCGAAGTCGCCCTCTCCACCACGGGCCTGGGCCCCGATGGCAAGCCGCAGCGCATCCCGCTCGGCGCCGAGGGCCTGATGAGCGCTCCGCCCGGACTTGAGCCGGAGCTCGAGGGCGAGCACATGCTCATCAACATCGGCCCGCAGCACCCGGCCACGCACGGCGTGCTGCGGCTCGTGCTCGAACTCGATGGCGAGACGGTCGTCCGCTGCATCCCGCACGTCGGCTACCTGCACTGCGGGTTCGAGAAGATCGGGGAGTACCGCCAGTACAACCAGATCATCCCGTGGACCGACCGCGAGGATTACCTGAACTCGATGGGGAACAACGTCGCCTTCGTGCTCGGCGCGGAGCGGCTGTTCGGCATCGAGATCACGGAGCGCTGCAAGGTGCTTCGTGTGATCGCGATGGAGCTCTCGCGGATCATCTCGCACCTGGTCTGGCTCGGCACCACCTGCATCGACATCGGTGCCTTCACGCCCTTCCTGTGGAGCTTCCAGGAGCGGGAGAACGTCTACAAGCTGCTGGAGGGCTGGACGGGCGCGCGTCTGACCACGAGCGGCACCCGTGTGGGGGGCATGATCGCCGACGTGCCGGCGGGCTGGACCGACGGGCTGCGCGGCTTCCTCGACCGGTTCCCGAAGACGCTCGACCAGTGCGATCGCATGCTCACCAAGAACGCGATCTGGGTCGGGCGCACGGTCGGACTCGGCGTGATGTCACCCGAGGAGGCGCTCAACTACGGGCTCTCGGGCCCGATGCTCCGCGCCTCGGGCGTGGCGTACGACGTGCGCAAGGACTTCCC
>JAOUHR010000049.1 GCA_029884515.1 Gemmatimonadota bacterium | reverse complement strand
CCAAGCAGGCCGCCGAGTGGTACGCCGACGTCTTCAAGGACCGCTACTACCTCGAGGTGCAGGCGCACGAGGCCGGCGAGCAGCGGAAGCTCAACGAGCAGGTCTTCAAGCTCGCCAAGGACCTCTCGCTCCCCGTGGTCGCCACCAACGACGCGCACTTCCTGAAGGTGGACGACCACGCCGCCCACGACGTGCTCCTCTGCATCGGCCTCAAGAAGGACCGCCTCGACGCCGACCGGATGCACTACGACCGCGGCCTCTACTTCAAGAGCGCCCCCGAGATCGCCGCGCACTTCGGCGGGCACCCCGAGGTGCTGGTCAACACCCTCGCCGTGGCCGACACGGTGGACCTCAAGTTCGGCAAGAAGTACCACGTCCCCTCGTTCCCGCTCCCCACGGGGGTGAAGACGGAGAACGAGTACCTGGTGCAACTCTCGGAGGTCGGGGCGCGGAAGCGCTATGGTGACCCGCTCCCCTTCGAGGTGGAGGAGCGGCTCCGCTACGAACTCGACGTGATCACGCGCACCGGCTACGCGGGCTACTTCCTGATCACGGCGGACTTCATCCAGGCGGCGCGCGATCGCGGGATCCCCGTCGGGCCGGGGCGCGGCTCCGCCGCCGGCTCGCTGGTCGCCTATTCGCTCGGCATCACGAACGTCTGTCCGCTCAGGTTCGACCTCCTCTTCGAGCGCTTCCTCAATCCGGAACGCGTCTCGATGCCCGACATCGACGTGGACTTCTGCGAGGAACGCCGCGGCGAGGTGATCGACTACGTGCGCGAGAAGTACGGCCGCGACTCGGTGGGGCAGATCATCACCTTCGGCACGCTCAAGTCCCGCGCCTGCGTCAAGGACGTGGGCCGCGTGCTCGGCTTCTCCCCCGCCGAGACCGACGCGATCGCCAAGCTGATCCCCAACCAGCCGAACTTCTCGCTCACCGTGAAGGAGGCGATCGAGAAGGTCCCCGAGGTCGCCAAGCTCTACGCGCAGGACGAGCGCCACACGCAGCTCTTCGACTTCGCGATCTCGCTCGAAGGACTCTCGCGCCACGCCGGCGTGCACGCAGCCGGCATCGTGATCGCGCCGGGCCCGCTCGACGACTACATCCCGATCTGCACCGCCGACTCCAAGGGCTCGGGCGCAGGCACGGACGAGCGCGTGGTGGTCACGCAGTACGACATGAACGCGCTCGAGAAGGCCGGGATGCTCAAGATGGACTTCCTCGGCCTCACCACGCTCACGATCATCAGTGACACGGTGAAGGCGATCAAGGAGCGCCGCGGCGAGGAGCTGGACGTGGACGCGCTCCCGCTCGATGACGTCGCCACCTACCGCCAGCTCCGCGCCGGCCGCACCGCCGGCGTCTTCCAGTTCGAGTCGCCGCTCGCGACCGACATGGTGCGCTCCATGCGTGCCGACCGCTTCGACGACCTCGTCGCCTCCAACGCGCTCATGCGCCCCGGCCCGCTCGACGCCGGGATGCACAAGGTCTACTGCCGCCGCAAGAAGGGGGAGGAGGCGGTCACCTACCAGCTCCCCGAACTCGAGGAGATCCTCGCCCCCACGTACGGCGTGATCACCTACCAGGAACAGGTGATGCGCATCGCGCAGCGGCTCGCGGGCATCTCGCTCGCCGAAGCCGACGTGCTCCGCAAGGCGGTCGGCAAGAAGGACGCCGAGCTCATCCGGAAGGAACTGGGCAAGTTCGTCGAGAAGGCGGTCGCCAAGGGGTTCGACAAGCACGTCATCGCCGAGATCTCCGCCCAGATCGAGACCTTCGGCCGTTACGGCTTCAACAAGTCGCACTCGGTGGCCTACTCGATCCTCTCGTACCAGACCGCCTGGCTCAAGACGCATTACACGCCCGAGTTCATGGCCGCACTCCTCTCGGCCTGCATCGGCGACACCGACTCGGTGGTGAAGTACATCAACGAGGCGCGCGACCTCGGCATGGAGATCCTCCCCCCGGACGTGAACGAGTCGGGATGGAAGTTCACGGTCGTGGGCGACACGCGGATCCGATTCGGGCTCGGCGCCATCCGCAACGTGGGCCGCTCGGCCACCGACTCGATCATCGCCGCGCGCGCCGAGAAGCCCTTCACCTCGCTCTACGACCTCTGCGAGCGCGTGGACCTGCGCACCTGCAACAAGCGGGTCTTCGAGGCGCTCATCCACGCCGGCGCGCTCGACGGGCTTGGCGGCCACCGCGCGCAGTTCGTCGCCGCGCTCGACGGCGCGATGCAGTCCGCCTCGCTCGCGCAGCAGGAACTCGCCACGGGCCAGGGCTCGCTCTTCGGCGACGTGATGGGTGTGGCAGCGGATCCCGCCGAGGGGCCGCTCACGCCCTCGCTCCCCGCCATCCCCGAGTTCACCGAGGGCGAACGCCTCACGCAGGAGAAGGCGATCCTCGGCTTCTACATCTCGGGCCATCCGCTCGAGCCCTTCCGCGCGGAGTGCGAGCTGCTCGCGACGCACACCGTCGCACAGCTCGGCGCCTGGAGCGCCGAGCCGATGTCGATCGGGTGCGTGGTGACCGCGATCAAGCGCCAACTGAGCAAGCGCTCGGGGAACGAGTTCGCCCGGCTCACGGTGGAGGACTTCGCCGGCTCGGCGGAGATCCTCGTCTTCCCCGAGGCGTGGGCCGCGATCGCCGACCGCGTGCGGACCGACGTGCCCGTGCTCATCAAGGGCGGCTACTCGCGCCGCGACCAGGACGCCGAGAACCCCACCTTCATCGTGGAATCGTTCACGCGGCTGGCCGAGCTGCGCGCGGCGGGGCAGTTCGCGGTGAGCCTCGAGCTCGACCCCGAGTCAGGACTCACGGCCGACGTGATGCGCGACGTGCGCGCCGTGGCCGACGCCCATCCCGGCGCGGCGGCCCTGGAGCTACGTTGGAGGGGCCGGGACGGGAGTCCGGCGCGCCTGCGCTCGACCTCCCTCAAGCTGTCGACCGCCGGCCCGGCCCTGGTGGAACTGCGCGCGCTCCTCGGGAACGAGCGCGTGCGACTCGTGCGCGGAGGCTGACCGTGGGAACATCCGCCCTGGAGTTCGAGAAGCCGATCGCCGAACTCGAGAAGCAGATCGATGAGCTCCGCCGCGTGGCGGAGGAACGGAAGCTCGACGTGGTGCCCGAGATCGCGCCGCTGCAGGAGAAGCTGCACGAACTGCGCCGGGACGTGTATCGCAACCTCACCCCGATCCAGCGGGTGCAGGTGGCGCGCTCGGCGCGCCGCCCCTTCACGCTCGATTACCTCCGGCTCGCCTTCACCGACTTCATCGAGGTGCACGGGGATCGCGCCTTCCGCGACGACCCCTCGATCGTCGGCGGCTGGGCCCGGCTCGACGACGACACCGTGATGGTGATTGGCCACCAGCGCGGCCGCGACACCAAGGAGAACCTGCACCGCAACTTCGGGATGCCGCACCCGGAGGGGTACCGCAAGGCGCTCCGCCTGATGACGCTGGCCGAGAAGTTCCACGTGCCGATCCTCACCTTCATCGACACGCCGGGCGCCTGGGCCGGACTCGGCGCCGAGGAGCGGGGCCAGTCCGAGGCGATCGCACGGAACCTGATGGCGATGAGCCAGCTCACCGTGCCCATCATCGCCACCGTGATCGGCGAGGGCGGCTCCGGCGGCGCGCTCGCCCTCGGCGTCGCCGACCGCGTGCTGATGCTCGAGAACTCCGTCTACTCGGTGATCACCGTCGAGGGCTGCGCGGCGATCCTCTGGAAGGACGGCAAGAGCCCGGAGATGCGCGAGAAGGCCGCCAGCGCCCTCAAGATCACGGCACCCGACCTGCTCGACCTGCACGTCATCGATGCGATCATCCCCGAGCCGCTGGGCGGGGCGCACGCCAACCACGAGGAGGCGGCGAGGAACGTGCACGACGCCATCCTCACGCACCTTGATGAGCTGCGTCGCCTCAAGCCCGACAAGCTCGTCCGCCGCCGACGCGAGAAGTTCCTCAAGATGGGCGCGTTCGAGGAGTGACCGAGACCGCCGTCGCCACACACGTCATCGAGGTGGAGTTCAAGGGCAACCGTCGCGCCTTCTACACCTGGAAGGGCGAGGCCCCGCCGCCCGTGCGCACCGCCGTGATCGTCCAGGTGGAACGCGGCGAGGACCTGGCGCGCGTCCACTCCGTGGGCGACCTCGCCCATCGTCGGCACCAGGGCACCAGCCACGGCAAGGCGGCACCGGACAAGCTCCCCCTCGCCGTGCGACTCGCCACGCCGCACGAGGTGGACACCGCCGTGCGGCTGCGCGTGGACGAGGAGGCGGTGCGCAAGGCCGCGCTCGAGATCGTCCGCGAGCTCAAGCTCGACATGAAGGTCTCCGACACCGAGTGGCAGTGGGACCGGCGGCGCCTCACCTGCTACTTCACCGCCGAGGAGCGGGTCGACTTCCGGCAGCTGGTGCGCCAGCTCGAGCGCCGGTTCTCCACGCGCGTGCACATGTGGCACATCGGCGTGCGCGACGAGGCCAAGCGCCTCGACGGCGTGGGCCGCTGCGGCCGCCAGTTCTGTTCGAGCTCCTGGCTCCCCGAGCTCCGCCCCGTGAAGTCGAGCAGTGCCAAGGACCAGCGCCTCTCGACCCTCAACCCCTCGCAGATCTCCGGCACCTGCGGCCGCCTGATGTGCTGCCTGCGCTACGAGCACGAGTTCTACGTGCAGTCCCGCAAGCGCTTCCCGAAGGAGGGCAAGGTCGTCACCACGGCGCTCGGCGAGGAGAAGATCGTCAGCAACGACATCTTCCGCGACACCGTCACGCTGCGCACGGCAGCGGGCGAGATGCGGACGATTCCGCTCGTGCAGTTCCGGAAGGAGGTCGGGGATGCGGCGCCAGCCATCGAAGAGGTGCCGCCCGGTGCGTCGGCCGCGGCCGGCCACGGGGCTCTCGTCGCGCTGCGCCGCCCCGCGACCGACGCCGAGGACGCCGAGGACGCGGAGGACGCGGAGGACGCGGAGGACGCGGAGGAGACTGACGCGGAACCGACCGGGCCCGCTGATCTCGATGACGAAGCGTCGTCAGAGACCGACGACACCGCCCCGCGCGCGAAGGCGGGTGCGGATCAGGCGAAGCACACCTCGAACGCCCCGGACTCGGCACGCCTGCGCGGCCGTCGCCGTCGCGGCCGACGCGGGGGACGGCGCGGCCGCGGTGGCGACGGCGGTGGCGACGGCGGCGCGCCGCCACCCCCCGGCGCACCGGCGGGCTGACCCGGCATGGCGCGCTTCTACCTCACCACCGCGATCGACTATGCGAACGGCGACCCGCACCTGGGGCACGCCCTCGAGAAGATCGGCGCGGACGCGATCTGCCGCTTCCACCGCCAGATGGGCGACGACGTCTGGTTCCTCATCGGCATGGACGAGCACGGCCAGAAGGTCGCGCGCACCGCTGCCGAGGCCGGCCTCGAACCGCAGGCCTTCGTGGACCGTGTCGCCGAACGCTTCACCGCCACCTGGCGCGTGCTCGGCATCTCGCACGACCAGTTCATCCGCACCTCCACGCCCACGCACCACGAGGCGGTGCAGCGCCTGCTGGACCGGATCTTCGCCACCAATCCGGACGACTTCTACGAACGCTCCTACACCGGCATGTACTGCGTCGGTTGCGAGAGCTTCAAGCAGCCCGCCGACATCGTCGACGGGAAGTGCACGCTGCACCCCACGCGCACGCTGGAGGAGGTCACCGAGCGCAACTGGTTCTTCCGCCTCTCGCGCTACGCGCCCGCCCTCAAGGCGCACCTCGCCGCGCACCCGGAGTTCCTCGCCCCCGCCACGCGGCGGAACGAGATCCTCGCCCTCCTCGACCAGGGCCTCGACGACATCTCGGCGAGCCGCTCGCGGTTCGCTTGGGGAGTCCCCTTCCCGCGCCCCCTCTCCACCGGCGAGCCGCAGACCACCTATGTCTGGTTCGACGCGCTCCCCAACTACTGGACCGCGCAGTTCTTCCCCGGATCCAAGGCCGAATGGCCGGCGACCGTGCATGTGGTGGGGAAGGACATCACGCGCTTCCACACCGTCATCTGGCCCGCGATGCTCATGGCGGCGGGCCTCCCGCTCCCGGAGCGCGTCTGGGCACACGGGTTCATCTCGCTCGGCGGCGAACGCTTCTCCAAGTCGGCGGGCGTGAAGCTCGAGCTCGATGAGGCCATCGCCCGATTCGGGACCGACGCATTCCGCTACTACCTGCTCCGCGACATCCCCTTCGACGGCGACGGGTCGTTCTCCTGGGAGCGCTTCGAGGCCGTCTACACGTCGGAACTCGCGAACGGGATCGGGAACCTGGCGAGCCGCACCACGGCGATGATCGAGAAGTACTGCGCGGGCGTCGTCCCGGCCGGCGCCGCCGGCGACGTGGATACCGCCGACCTGGCCGACTACGCGGCGGCCCGCCGGGCCCTCGACGGCTCGCGCGGATTCCTCGTGCACGAGGCGCTCGAGGCCATCCAGCGCACCATCGGACGCGCCAACCAGCACATCCAGGACACCAAGCCCTGGGCCCTGGCGAAGGACCCGGCGAACCGCGCGCAGCTCGAGCGCGTGCTGGCCACCCTTGCGCGCCAGCTGGCGCGCCAGGCGGTCTACCTGGCGCCCGTCATGCCGGAGAAGGCCGAGGCCCTCTGGCGCGCCCTGGGAGGCCCCGGGACCGCCGGCGGGACGAAGTTCGTGACGGCCGAGCGAATCGATTGCACCGGCTGGCGCGTCAGCAAGGGAGAAGGACTCTTCCCCCGGCCGGAACCGACCGGATTGCGATGACACTGTTCGGATTTTGTTCGGGTGCCCAGGTGCCCGAAACCCCTATCTTGAGAAGATGCACCGACGCCGCTGGACGCTGCTCTTGATCCCGCCCAAGAACCAGAAAGCCCGGGAGTTCGAACTCCCGGGCTGGACTTTCCGTGCCCTCGCCTGGGGCGGCGGCATCTCGCTGCTCCTGGTCATCGGCGCGGTCACGGTGCTGTTCACGCCATGGGGCACGCCCGGCTCGCGGCTCGTCGCCGCCCAGAATGCGGCGCTGCAGGAGGAGATCGCGCAGGTGGAGGCGCGGTTCAAGGTGCTCGACGACACGCTCAAGGTGATCGGCCAGCGGGACGAGCGCATGCGCATGCTGGCGGGCCTCCCGATCGAGGCGAGCCCCATCCGCGTCGATTCCGAGTACCCGACACCGCTCGTCACCGCCTCCCTCGGCGCCGACCTCACCCCGACGGTGCGGCGCCGGCCCTTCCTCGGCCGGCTCGGCTGGAGCACGCGGCCGGATGTCGAGGGGCTCATCGCCCGCGCCTCCGACCTCTCGAAGAGCTTCGCCAACGTCTCCGACACGCTGCAGCGGAACTTCGAGCGCTTCGCGAACACGCCGAGCATCATGCCCACCGCGGGCTGGCTCTCGAGCCAGTTCACGAAGAGCCGATTCCACCCGATCCTGCACGAGAACCGTCCGCACGAGGGGATCGACGTCACCGCGCCCACGGGCACGCCGATCGTGGCCCCGGCGACCGGCGTGGTGGTGCTGGCCGCCAATGACAAGGGCTACGGCCTCACGGTGGTGATCGACCACGGCAACGGGATCCAGACGCGCTTCGCGCACTGTTCGCGCCTCGCGGTGAAGACGGGCCAGCGGGTGACGCGCGGCCAGGTGATCGCGGCCGTGGGCGGCACGGGACTCGCCACCGCGCCGCACCTGCACTACGAGATCCACGTGAACGGAAAGCCGGTGGATCCACTCACCTACGTGCTGCCGGACGTCGTGCCCTAGGTGCACGAAGCGCCACGCGCGATGCGCGTGGCGCTCCCGGCGCCCGCGACGGGTGCCGGCCTCCCGCACGACCCGCCCGTCCCTAGAACTTCACCGTCGGCGCCTCGCGGTTCCCGGGCGAGGTGACCTCGAAGTACTCGCGCGCCTTCGCGCTGATCACCTTCGCCGTGACCACCTGGGGGAAGCGGCGGATGTAGGCGTTGTAGTCCCGCACCGCGTTGTTGTAGTCGGTGCGCGAGACCGCAATCCGGTTCTCCGTTCCGGTCAGCTCGTCCTGCAGGCGCAGGAAGTTCTGGTCGCTCTTGAGCTGCGGGTACGCCTCGGCGATCGCGAGCAACCGGCCGAGCGCGCCGGTCATCGCCTGGTTCGCGTTCGCCATCTCGGCGATGTTGCCGCCCTGCACCGCGCCCGCGAGGCCGGCGCGCGCCTTCGCGACCTCGGTGAAGATCGTCTCCTCCTGCTTCGCGTAGCCCTTGACGGTCTCCACGAGGTTGGGCACGAGGTCGGCCCGACGCTGCAGCTGCACCTCGATCTGCTGCTTCGAGGCGGCCGCCGTCTCATCCATCGTCTGGATCGTGTTGTATCCGCACGCCGTGAGGGACAACGGCAGCGCGAGCAGGAACCACTTGGACTTCATCGGGCGTCTCCGGGTGAGGGACCTGGGTGAAATTACGTCTCGGCGCGCACGAAGTGTCAGCGACGCGTTCGTAGGGCAACGCGCGCTCACTGCGCCGCGAGCCCGTCCACGTGCGCGACGAACTGCTCGAGCGCGGCGTGGTAGGCGGCCAGCGCCTCGTCAGCGCGCTCCGGCGGGATCCGCGCCGTGCCGCGCGCGTGCGCCTCGAGGTCGAGGAAGACCATCGGGTCGAAGCCCGCCAACGCCGCCGCACGCCGGATGACGTCGTCGGAGGCTGCTGGCGCCGCCTCGCGATGCACGCGCAGCAGCGTGCGGAAGAGCACGAGCACGGCGCTCCGCGCGGCGGCGAGCAGTGCCAGTCCCTCCGCGCCATCGCCGCTGCTCGCGAGGATGCCGCGCCGCAGCCGGAGCAGCTTCCCCATCGCCTCGAATTCGAGCTGGTGCCGGAGGTTCTCCGGAGCCACCGCGCGCGGCCCGTCCGGCAGCGCGCCGGTGAGCACGCGGTGCCGTTCGAGGATGTCGGCGTACTCGATGGCGAAGATGTCGCGGCTCGACCGCCACTCCGCCTCCGTGAGGATGAGGGGCGGCGGGTTCCCGGCCGCATGCCAGGCGTGCGCCGTCACCGAGGCCGCGCGGAGGGCCGGGGGCGTGAGCGTGCGTACCAGCACCAGCACGTTGTAGTCGGAGCGCTCTGCCACGTGCTCGCCCCGCGCGGCGGAGCCGTAGAGCACCACCGCGATCAGCTGGTCGCCGAACGCTCGGGAGAGCTGCGCGGCAAGGTCTTCGAGTGTCATCGTCGCCAT
>JAOUHR010000413.1 GCA_029884515.1 Gemmatimonadota bacterium | reverse complement strand
ACCAGCGCCAGCACCACGATGTGCCCCGCCGTCATGTTGGCGAAGAGACGGATCGCCAGCGCGAAGGGCTTGGTGAGCTTCCCGATCATCTCCACCGGGCTCATGATCAGGAACATCGGCACCCGCATCGCCACGGGCAGGTCCTTGTTCCAATAGAAGAGCGTGTTCAGGTAGCCCCAGCCGTTCGCCCGGATGCCCGCGGCCTCCACCGTGATGAAGGTCAGGATCGCGAGCGTCGCCGTCACCGAGATGTTCCCCGTCGCCGTCGAGCCGTAGGGCACGAGGCCGAGCAGGTTCATCGTGAGGATGAAGAAGAACATCGTGAGGAGCAGCGGCACGTACTTCTCGCCGTGGTGCCCCACGTTGGGGATGATGACCTCGTTCCGGATGTAGAGGATCATCGCCTCGGCCGCGTTCACGCCCCCCTTGGGCGCCGCGCCCTCGCCGGTGGAGCGCGTGTGGCTCCGCGCCGCGATGGTGAGGAAGAGGATCAGCAGCGTCGCGCCGAGGAGCAGCATCACCACGTGCTTGGTGGGCGAGAGGTCGAGCTCCACCGGCCCGATGTGGAGGGGCGCCCACTGCGGGAGCTCCACTTCCTTGAAGAAGGGCGGCAGCGGCCACGGCAGCTCCATGTGGCGGCTGTCCGTGATGTGCGGCGTGATGATGTCCACCGTCTCGGCGGCCCCGCCGTGCTGCTCCGCCGCGGCGTCCGCGGCGGCGGGCAAGTGCTCCTGCGCGCGCAGGGGCGCGGCGGCGAGGAGCAGGGCGGCGAGCAGGGAGGCGAACGATCCGGTCTTCATGATCTCAGGAAGAGGGGCTCAACGAGCATCGTGACGAACAGGAAGGCGGCGAGGCTCACCAGCGCCGGCCCGGAGGCCAGCCCCAGCGCCTTCACCCCCGCGAAGGCGTACACCAGCAGCACGGCGAGGCGGAGCAGCGAGCCCAGTCCCCACCCGGCGATCGGGTTCGTGGCCACGAAGGGCCGCGCCACCGCGAACGCCACCATCTGCACCCCGAACGCGATCACCGCGCTCGTCCACACCGCCCGCGCCAGCTCGGCGCCCGGCCGCAGGACCGTGATCCCCAGCGCAAACCCGAAGATGATCAGGGCGGCCACCGCGCCGAAGGCGAGGCCCTTCCTCACCGGCGCTTCCCGTCCGCTTCCCGCTTCCGCCGCTCCTCGCGCTCCTGGTCCGCCATCAGGCTCCGGTACATCGAGTAGAAGGCCGCGCCCGCGCCGGTGAAGACGCCGAGGTAGAGGAAGAGGGGCTGGGTGCCGAAGCGCCCGTCCAGCCACTGCCCCACGAAGAGGAAGAGGACGATCGAGATGGCGAACTGGAGGCCCAGGCCGGCATACCGCCCGGTCGCGCCGAGGCCGGACGCCGGGCCATCCTTCCGAAGCGGATCGTCTGCCATTTCAGCCTTGGAAAGTACGAGCTTGTGAAATATTTCGCAAGCGCGCCCACAGAGGGGGAATCGCATCGCGCGCGGCTCCCCGGGTTGGTCCCGGCGAGCTCGCGGCATATATTCCCCACCACCCAAAAGTTCGCACGTCCTAAAACGTCACGCCCACCCTCGGATCCATGACGACTCGTGCACGCACGCCCGCCCCAGGCCTCGCCGCCGCACTCGCCGCCGCACTCGCCGCCACGCTCGCACTCGGCGCCTGCGCACACCCCGCGGCCCAGGTCGCGCCCGCACCCATCGCCAGCGACCGGCCGAGCTACTCCACCGGCACCGCCATCACGCCCGTGGGCTTCCCGCTCCTCGAGGCTGGCCTCACCTACTATCGCGCCGATGGCGTGAACCTCCTGGCCGTGGGCGAGGCGACGCTGCGCGTGGGCGTCGCGCCGCGCGCCGAGCTCCGCCTCACGGCGCCCAGCTACAACATGCTCCGCCCCGACCCCTTCCGCGCCGACGGCCTCGGCGATGCCGGGGCGGGCGTGAAGGTGACGCTCAAGGAGGGTCCGGCCGAGACCGGCACATTCGAGCCCGGACTTGCCCTCCTCGCGGGGGTCTCCCTCCCCACCGGGTCGCAGGCGTTCAGGAGCGACCGGGCGCTCCCCTCGGCGTCGCTCATCGCCGGCTGGTCCCTCACCGACCGCGTGGGCCTCACCGCGAACCTCATCTGGGCACAGGCGAGCTCGGGCGGCGGCACGGTGGACACCTATGCGGCCGTCGGAGGTGTGAGCTTCTCGCACACTGACAAGTTCGGGAGCTTCTACGAGGTCTTCTCGACGCGTGGTCCGTCGGGAGACTGGGACGATCCCTATCTCACGGGCGGGGTCACGTACCTGCTGGCGCCCCGGTTCCAGCTCGACGCGCACTGGGGCTTCCGCACCAGCGGACCCGGCGACGCGTACTACGCCGGCACCGGATTCTCGCGCCGCTTCTAGGAAAGCGAGCAAGCCGCGGGCGAAGAGTTACCGAAGACCGGGACCGATCGTCATCAGGGTCCGGCTCATATTCGTGACCCCACTTGGAAGTGCCTATCACGATTTGACTTAGGGGTGACAATCGATTTGACGAATCGTCATGGTGTTGATAAGTTCCTATCGTGAGATGCATCACCATGCGCGATGCGCGCGCGTGCGGATGCACTCGACACCACGGTGATCGTCGCATGAATGGAAAGGTTCCCTTCACACTGATGTGCTTCTCGGTGCTCGCATTCGCCTGCGGCCCGCGATCACACAGCGAGGGAGCCACGG
>JAOUHR010000048.1 GCA_029884515.1 Gemmatimonadota bacterium | reverse complement strand
GCGAGTCGAACCGGCTGGTGGTCTTCACGGGGCGTTGGCGGTGAAAGGTCGTGCACGGAAACTAGCGCCGCGCTGCCAGCGTTCGCACGGCGGGGAACGTAGCTTCCTTCTAACACGTATCTGCGCGGGCGCCCCGGCATTCGGTGCTGGGAACGCTGATAGCTCCGCGTGATCGTGGACATCCCTCGACCTGGACGGAACCCATGCCCCGCATCCTCCCCTCCGCCCTCGCCCTGTTCGCCCTGGTCACCTTCGCACCTGGGGCTCCGCTCGCCGCCCAGCAGCAGCGCGGCACGCCCTCCCCGCGCGCCGACAGCCTGCGCCAGGCACAACGGCTCGACGCCGAAGGCCAGCACGCGCAGGCGCGCGCGATCTTCCAGGCGCTGATCGACAATGCGCCGGACCCCGCCGCGAGGGCATCCGCGCAGCGCCGCCTCGCCATGTCGTACGGCTACGACGGCGACTGCGCGCGCACCATCGCGCTCGAGGAGCAGGTGATCGCGTACTGGGTCACCCGGCGTGCCGAGGAGCCGCAGAACGCGCACTATCAAGAGGGGGAGATGGCCAACGAGGCCGCACGTGTGTGCATCGACGCCGGCGCGATCGACGAGGCCGAGCGCATGTACCGGCGCGGAAGCGACCTTGGGAACATGGAGCCCGCGCCGCGCACGCATCCGAGGAGCCTGTGGGACTTCCGGCTCGCGCACGGGCTCGCCCGGATCTCCGCCCGTCGCGGGGACGAGGCCGCGGCCAAGCGGCACATCGCCGAGGCGCGCCACGCGCTCGACAGCGACCCCGAGATGGCCAAGGCGCAGGAGCAGTACTTCCCCTACCTCGTGGGCTACGTCGCGCTCTACATGGGCGACGTCGCGACGGCCGAGCGCGAACTCACGAAGTCGGTGGAACTGCTCCGGAACGACCCCTTCCAGGTGGTCCTGCTGGGCATGACCTACGAGAAGAAGGGGGACGCGGCGAAGGCGAAGGAGCTCTACGAGAGGGCCTTCGAGATGTCGTCCGGCAGCAACCCGCCGAACGTCTACGCCCGCGCGTTCACGCGACAGAAGCTCGGGAAGCGCTGACCGCGCCGACGGGCTGCGCGGTTGCCTCGGCAGGCCGCCGGACGGGCAGCCTGCTCGGCGGCTTGACGGGAGGAGTGGCCGGTGTCGCGGGCGGTGGCGTGGCGGTCTTGATCTGGAACCGGAAGAGCTGCTCGGCCAGTTGCCGAACGGGGACGGCTCCCCGACGTGCCGGGCGGAAACGCATCCGCGGCAGCGCCTCGCGCACGGCCTGAGCGAACTCCGGCCGCGATTCCTCAATGATCCGCACGCTCGAGAGATCGATCATCCCGGTCGTGTCCACCACGAAGCGAACGGCGACGTAGCCCTCGATCCCGAGGAGCATCATGTCGGGGGGATAGGCGGGCGCCGCACTATCGGGATGGCGCTCCGCTGCCGAGTCGACCTCGATCTCCATGAACACGTCGGCCGGAATGGACGGGGCGGCGGACGCGGCCTCGGCGGCGGCCGCGAGTCGCGCGGCCTCCGCGGCGGCTTCGGCGGCCGCGATCGAGTCGGCTCGTCCGCGCTGCCGCGCCAGCGCGTCGAGGCGCTCCCGCTCCGCCGCCGCCTCACCCGCGGGGTCCCCTTGGGCACCGCCCGGCTCCTGGTAGCCGAGTGAGGACACCGGCTGATCCGGGCTCGCGCTCGGCGGCACGAGGAACGTGAGCGCCTGCGGCAGCGGCTCTTCGATGGGGCCCGCCCGCTCCGCGGCGTTGGCGCTGACATTGTACGCCACGACCACGGCGGCGTGGAACGCCAGGCTGAGCACCCAGCCCACCGCGCCGACCCGGCTCGTCGCGGACGTCGCGATGAACCTCACCCGCACACGCTCACCTCCCCGTTCGCTCTCAGGACGCTCCTCGCGGTGAAGTGGGATCCGCAGCACATCCGGGGGACAGTTCCCCCTTCCCTACCCCACGCGGCCGACCGGTGGCACAACCTCGTGGGCCCGAGCCGCCCGCGCTCAGCAGGAAGAACTCACTGCCCGAGGGTCCGCCGCTGTGCCGGGGGGCCGCCGGCGGGCACCACCGTGGGCCGCGGGAGGACGAACATGTTCTGGGCCGTCACCTGCGCCCACTCCTGACGGCCCATGCGCGCCGCAGGATTCACCTTGGCGGTGTCCGGCAGGCCATCATGACCGAGCACCGCCTCGTCCACGTGGAGCACCAGCACCTCGCCGATCACCCACGTGCTGTGCTGCGGCCCCGCGCCGTGCGGGATGATCTGGAACACCTTGCACTCCAGCTGCGCCGGGCTCTCCGCCACGCGCGGCGGTCGCACGACAGTGGAGGCGACGCGCGTGAACGCGACGTGATCGAACTCATCCTCGCCGTACGGATAGGGCGCCGACGTCGCGTTGACCCGCTCGGCCATCGCACGCGTGACGATGTTGATCACGAACTCCCCCGTCTCCGTCACGTTGCGCAGCGTGTCCTTCGGCGTCCCCTCGCGCGAGGCGATCGGACAGAACGCCACCGACTGCGGATTCCCGCCCCCCATCGCGAAGAAGCTGAACGGCGAGAGGTTGCCAACACCCGCAGCACTCATGGAACTCACGAACGCGATCGGCCGTGGGGCGATGAGCGGCGTGAGCCAGGCTTGGCGCTTCGGTGGTTCGAGATCAGCGAGGCGGATCAGCATCTTGGGAGTGGGCGTGAGGAGTGCGGCGAGAGGGGTGATGAACGGCGGCGCACGGCCGAAGTGGAAGGCGGAGTTCCCTCACACCTCCCACCTCACGCCTCAGGACGTCGGCGGCGAGAACCCCCCGCCCCCCTCGACCCAACTGAACTGGTAGTTCTTGTCCTCGAGCGGAAGGATCGCCTTCGCCACCTTGAGCGGCCGGAACGAGTCCATCATCACGGCCAGCTCGTTGGTGTGCGTCATCCCGATGCTCCCCTCGTACCGCCCGGGGTGCGGACCGTGCGGAATGCCGTCGGGATGGTGGGTGATCGACCCGTACTCGATCCCCTTCCGGCTCATGAACTCGCTCGACGCGTAGAAGAGCACCTCGTCGGAGTCCACGTTGCTGTGATTGTACGGCGCCGGGATCGCCTCGGGGTGGAAGTCGTACGGCCGGGGACAGAAGGAGCAGATCACGAAGCCGTCGCCCTGGAAGGTCTGGTGCACCGGGGGTGGCTGGTGGACCCGCCCGACGATCGGCTCGAAATCGTGGATGTTGAACGCCCACGGATAGAACTGCCCGTCCCACCCGACCACGTCCAACGGATGGTGGTCGAGGACCACCTCGTTGAGCCCGTTGTACTGCTTGATGATGATCGGGAAGTCGCCCTTCTCGTCATGCGTCCGGAGTTCGCGCGGGACGCGGATGTCGCGCTCGCTGTACGGCGCCCCCTCCACGTGCTGCCCGACGTTGTTGAGGTATCGCTCCGGCGGCCGGATGTGCCCCCGGCTCTCCATCACGAGCAGCTTCGCCGGTTTCGTGAAGCGGTAGCGGTGCATGATGTGCCGATGGATCACGAGGTAGTCGCCGGGGAGGATCGGGAGGTCGCCGTACTGCGTCTCGAGCGTGCCCTCCCCCTCGGCCACGTACACGACCTCATCGCCCTGCGCATTGCGATAGAAGTGCTCGTCCTGCGTATCGGGCGCGACGTAGAGCATCGCGATGTCGTTGTTGAACAGGATCGGCGTGCGGTCGAGCGTCGGACTCCCGCCCCGCGCGATCGGCGCCGTTCGGAAGTGCCGGTGCCGCAGCGTGCGGTCGGTGTCCTCCTCGTACGGCGTCTCGGCCAGCCGTCGCACCGCCTTCACGGTCGTCGGCGGATGCACGTGGTAGAGCAGCGCCGAGGGGCCGGTGAAGCCCTCGATCCCGACGAGCTGCTCGTGGTAGAGGCCGCCGTCGGGCTTCCGGAAGACGATGTGCCGCTTGCGCGGGATCCGACCCAAGGTGTGGTAGAACGGCATTACAGGTTGCCCCGGCGGGCCTGTTCCCGCTCGATGCTCTCGAAGAGCGCCTTGAAGTTCCCGGCACCGAAGCTCTTCGCGCCCTTTCGCTGGATGACCTCGTAGAAGAGCGTCGGCCGGTCCTGCACCGGCTTGGAGAAGATCTGGAGCAGGTAGCCCTCGTCGTCCCGGTCCACCAGGATGCCGAGCTCGGCGAGCGGCGCGATGTCCTCGTCGATCTTGCCGACGCGGTCGAGCACCGTGTCGTAGTAGGCGCGCGGGATGGTGAGGAACTCTACGCCGCGCGACTTGAGCTCGCGTACGGTGGCGATGATGTCATCCGTGGCGACGGCGATGTGCTGCACACCGGGTCCGCGGTAGAAGTCGAGGTACTCCTCGATCTGCGACTTCTTCTTCCCCTGGGCCGGCTCGTTGATGGGGAACTTGATCCGGCCATTCCCATTCGACATGACCTTCGACATCAGCGCCGAGTACTCGGTGGAGATCGTCTTGTCGTCGAAGGAGAGCAGGTTGTAGAAGCCGAGCACCTTGGAGTAGAAGTCGACCCAGGTGTCCATCTTGCCGAGTTCGACATTGCCCACGCAGTGGTCCACGTACTTGAGGCCGACGCCCTTGGGGCTGAAGGGGGACGAGACGGGCTGGAACCCAGGCAGGAAGAGGCCCCTGTAGTTCCGGCGCTCGACGAGGGAGTGGATCGTGTCGCCGTAGGTGCGCATGCCGGCGACGACCACCTCGCCGTGATCGTCCTTCAGCACCGTTGGCTCCTGCACCGACACGGCACCGCGCGCGATCGCCTTCTTGTGTGCGTCGCGGGCGTCGTCCACCCAGAACGCCATGTCGCGCACGCCGTCGCCGTGCTTGGCGACGTGGGCCGCGATCTCGCCCTCAGGCCCGAGCGCGGAGGTGAGCACGAGCCGGATCTTCCCCTGTTCGAGGAGGTAGCTCGCGCGGTCGCGCACGCCCGTCTCCGGGCCGCGGTACGCCTTGAGCGTGTAGCCGAACGCGGCGCGATAGTAGAGCGCGGACTGCTTCGCGTTCCCGACCCAGAACTCGATGTAGTCGGTGCCGTTGATCGGGAAGGTGTCGACGGTCTTCTGGCCGACGGGGGCCGTTGCGGTCGCCATGGTATGGTCCTCCGGGTGGTCGGACGGGCTGTCCGTCCAATATATCGCGGCCCACGCACCGACCGCGGCGCTGGCGGCCTGGTGTCGTCCCCCACCGCCGCGCGTCCCGTCCACGGGCGCGCCCGCGGGTCGGTCGCGGGTCCGTCGCGGCGGTCAGACCGCGAGCGTCTTCGCCAGCGCCTCGTACTCTCTGAGCGAGCCGGGGTTCGCGAGCGCGTCCGCGTTGGCCACGCGCCGCCCGTGCAGCACCTCGCGCACGGCGATCTCGGAGATCTTCCCGCTGATGGTGCGCGGGATGTCGCGCACCGCCTCGATCACCCTGGGCACGTGATGCGGACTCGCCCCGGCGCGGATCGCGCGCCGGAGCCGGTCGCGGAGCGCGTCGTCGAGCACGGCGCCCTCGTGCAGGCGCACGAGCAGCACGATCCGCACGTCACGGTCGGCGGCGACGCCCACCTCCTGTCCCACCACCACGCTCTCAAGGATCTCCGGGAGCTGGTCCACCAGCCGGTAGATCTCCGCGGTACCGATCCGCACGCCGCCCGGATTGAGCGTGGCATCGCTGCGCCCGCGGACGATGAGGCCGTCGTGTTGGGTGATCTCCGCCCAGTCGCCGTGGCGCCACGCACCCGGGAAGTGCTCGAAGTAGGCGGCGCGGTATCGCGCGCCGTCGGGGTCGCCCCAGAACGCGACCGGCATCGAGGGGAAGGGACGGGTGCAGACGAGCTCTCCGGCCGTGCCGCGAAGTGGATTCCCGGCCTCGTCCCACACATCCACGGCCATGCCGAGCCCGCGACACTGCAACTCGCCCCTCCATACGGGGAGCGTGGGGTTGCCGAGCGCGAAGCAGGAGATGAGGTCGGTGCCGCCGGAGATGCTCGCGAGGTGCACACCCGGCTTCACGTCGCGGTACACGTAGTCGTAGCTGTGCTCCGAGAGCGGGCTGCCGGTGGAGAGGATCGCGCGCAGCGCGCCCAGGTCGTGCGTGCGCACCGGCGCGAGCCCGAGCTTCTCCGACATCGCCAGGAACTTGGCGCTCGTGCCGACCACCGCGATCCGCTCGGCCGCCGCGATGTCCCAGAGCACCGCGGGACGCGCGTCGGGGAGCGGCGCGCCGTCGTAGAGCACGATGGCCGCCTCGGAAGCGAGCGCGCTCACCAGCCAGTTCCACATCATCCAGCCGCAGGTGGTGAAGTAGAAGAGCCGGTCGTCGCGGCGGAGGTCCGTGTGCAGGCGGTGCTCCTTGAGGTGCTGCAGGAGCGTGCCGCCCGCGCCATGCACCATGCACTTCGGGAGCCCCGTGGTGCCGGAGCTGTACATCACGTAGAGCGGATGGTCGAAGGGCAGCCGCTCGAACGTCAGCGCGGCCTGCGCACCGCGCGCGAGGAACGCCGACCAGCCGAGCGCCTGCGGGAGGCGCTCGGCCGCGCGCGACGCGGCCTCCTCGTCGCCCAGGAAGGGCACCAGCACCACCTGTCGCAGCGTGGGGAGCGCGGCGGCGATCTCGCGCACGCGCTCGATGCAGTCGATGCGCTTGCCCGCGTAGCGATAGCCGTCCGCCGCGACGAGGACCGTGGGTTCGATCTGCCCGAAGCGGTCGAGCACGCCGCGGAGCCCGAAGTCCGGGGAGCAGGACGACCAGACCGCGCCGATCGCCGACGCGGCGAGTGCGGCGACCACGGCCTCGGGGATGTTCGGGAGAAAGCCCACCACGCGGTCGCCGCGCGCGACGCCGAGCGCACGGAGCGCCCCCGACGCGTGGCGCACCGCGTCGGCGAGCTGCGCGAAGGTGAGCTCCCGGCGCACCCCGCGCTCATCAGTCGCGATGATCGCGACGCCATCGTCGCGCCGGCGGAGGAGGTTCTCCGCGAAGTTGAGCCGGGCGCCGGTGAACCAGTGCGGCCCCGCGTCACCGTGCGGCGGCGCCATCCGGTCGCCATGCACGAGCACGGCGTCCCACGGATCGCGGCCGGGCCGCTCGTCCGCGATCACGCCGCTGGCCCGCCACACCTCGGCCCAGAACCGCGCCGGCTCGCGCACCGACCAGTCGTACCACGCCGCGTAGGGCGCGTCGGCTGGGGGCGCGGAGGGGTCGCGCGCCACCACCTCGTGGAAGAAGCGCACCATCGCGGACGCGGCGGCCGCCTCGGGATCGGGCCGCCAGAGCGGCGCATCAGACGCGATTGCCATCACGCGCGAATATAGCGGTGCGCACGAGCGGGGCGCGGCGCCCGCCCGGGCGCCGTCGTGTGCGGGGCGGGCGCGTCGGAGGTCCGCGGACAGCGTGCGCCCCGGACTCGCGGGCCAGCCGGGCACGCCCTATCCTTCCCTGATGCCCGCCCGCCGCATCCTCCTCGCCGACGCCGATGCCTTCTTCGTCGCGGTGGCCCGGATGGCGGATCCGGAGGGCGCGGGGCGGACGCCGCTGCTCATCGTGGGCGGCCGGCCTGGCGGGCGCGGCGTGGTGTGCTCCGCGTCGTACGAGACGCGCGCGTTCGGCGTCCGGAGCGCGATGCCGATCGACCAGGCCCTTCGTCTCTGTCCTGACGCGCTGTGCATCCCCGTGCCGCGCCAGGCGTGCAGCACCACCTCGCGCGCGATCGCCGCGGTGCTGATGCGGTTCACCCCGGTGGTCGAGGGTGCCAGCATCGACGAGTGGTATCTCGACCTCTCCGGCACCGAGTCGCTCTACAAGGGGGAGCCGTTCGAGGAGACCGCGATTCGCGTCCGTCTCGAGGTCCAGCGGGAGACGGGCATGTGGCTCTCGATCGGGGGCGGCACGTCGAAGCTGGTGGCGAAGCTCGCGGCGGAACGCGCCAAGCCGCGCCCCGACGTCGGAGGGAGCGGAGTGCGGATCATCGCGGCGGGCGAGGAGGAGGCGTTCCTCCGCGGGCTCACGCTGGCGGAGATCCCGGGCATCGGGCCCAAGCTCCAGCAGCGCCTCAGGGGTCTCGGCCTCGTGCGCGTGGAGGACGTCCTCCCGCATGAGCGCGCGACGCTCGCCCGATGGCTCGGCCGTCGCCCGGCCGAGTGGCTCTGGGCGCGTGTACGCGGCATCCACACGTCGCCGGTGGAGGCGCGCGCGGCGGCCCGCCAGATGAGTCGCGAGACCACCTTCAGCAAGGACGTCCGGGAGACGGCCGCGCTCGCCGCCTCCCTGCGCGGCCTCGCCGCGCGCGTGGGTGCGGAGCTGCGTCACGACCGACTGGGCGCGCGCACCGTCACCGTGAAGGTCAAGGACATGGACTTCACCACCCGGCTCGCGAGCCGCACCCTGCCGGAACCGTTGGAGTCGGATCGCGCCATCGCCGAGGTGGCGGTGAGCCTGCTTGGCAAGCTGCGCTCCGCGCGGCAGGTGCCCGCCCGGCTGGTCGGCGTGGCCCTCGGGAACTTCGTCCCCGCGCGCGACGCGGAGCAGCTCGCGCTCTTCGGCGGCGCCCCACAGCTCGAGCGCCCGCAGGACCGCGCGGTCTCGCGCGCGATGGACCGGGTGCGGGAGCGATTCGGTTCGGAGGCGATCCGCTCCGGGACGCGTGGCGGGGCGGCACAGCAGCGGCCATCTTAAGGGCTGCGGTCCCAACCGCCCGACGGCCCCTCGCCCTTCTCCAGCCCACACCACCACATGTCCAAGCGCTCCGCACCGGTCGCGGCGTTCGCCGTGGCGCTCACCTTCGCATGCCAGCCCTCGGCTCCCGCCACGTCGCCGTCGCCCGCGCCACCTCCGGCGGCGACACCAGCTGCCGGGACTCCTGCGGCAGGCGGCGGTGCACCCGGCGCGCCGACGGGCGGCGCCAGCACCACAGGCGGCGCGAATGCCGCGGGCCAAGGCGCGACCCCACCGGACCCGCAGCCGCGCCCCTACAGCCAGGTGATCCGAGGCACGGTGGTCACGAAGGACGGCCTCTTCAAGACGCACACCATCGGGAGCCAACTCTACTTCGAGATCCCTGCCGGCGCGCTCGACCGCGACCTGCTGCTCGTCACCCAGATCGCGAAGACGAACGAGGGTGACGGGTACGGCGGCCAGGCGCTCGACGAGCGCGTGGTGCGCTGGGAACGGAAGGGGAACCGTGTGCTCTTCCGCAGCGTCTCCTACGCCATCGTCTCCGACCCCTCGGCACCGATCGCCGAGGCGGTGCGCAACGCCAACTTCGACGCCATCCTCGCGTCCTTCAACGTCGCCGCCTACGGCCCAGAC
>JAOUHR010000411.1 GCA_029884515.1 Gemmatimonadota bacterium | reverse complement strand
GCGTGCATCGGCGGCGCTCGTGATCCCGCCCGACTACCAGACGCGCATCGCACGCGGCGTGCCGGCCCGGGCCCAGCTGATCGTGGATGCGGCGGACCCACAATCCTCGGGCGCCGCGCTCTCCGGGGCACAGCTCGCCGCGCAGGCGCGCGGCGTGGAGATCACCTCCGAGCGCCTCGGCGGCGTGCCGATCGAACCGCCCGTGGCGCTCGCGGTGCGCCCCTGGTACAACCCGGCGCAGCGGAGCGCGGTGTTCATCGTGCCCGGGGTGATCGGCATCCTGCTCACCATCACGATGACGCTCATCACGAGCACCGCCATCGTGCGCGAGCGCGAGCGCGGCACGCTCGAGCAGCTGATCGTCACGCCCATCGACAAGACCTCGCTGATGCTCGGCAAGCTCGTGCCCTTCATGCTCGTCGGCTACGTGCAGATGGGCGTGGTGCTGGGGCTCGGGTGGCTCATCTTCGACATCCCGATCGTCGGGAGCCTCGCCTTGCTCAGCCTGCTGACGGCGCCCTTCATCTTCGCGAGCCTCGGTGTCGGCTTGCTGGTCTCGACGGTGGCGCGCACGCAGGCGCAGGCGATGCAGCTCTCGTTCTTTTTCATGCTGCCCAACATCCTGCTCTCGGGCTACATCTTCCCGCGCGCGGCGATGCCGGAGCCGGCGCAGTGGGTCGGGTTGCTGCTGCCGCTCACCTTCTATTTGCGCGTGCTGCGCGGGGTGCTGCTCAAGGGGCTCGGCATCGGCTTCCTCTGGCACGACACGCTCTTCCTCGTGGGGTTCGCGGTGGTGCTGCTCGCCATCAGCGTGCGGCGGTTCTCGAAGACGATCGAGTAACGGGCGACGGGGGTGACGGTGCGCGGTGCGATCGCGTAGCGCGGTCGCGCGGTGAGGTCGCGCGGTGAGGGCGGGCCCGCCGGCCCCTAGGGGTCACTCTGGCGGCGGGCGCCGTCCTCGAGGATCGCGGCGAGCAACTTCCGATGCGGCGCCTCGAGCGTCCATCCCGCGAGCACGTGCGTCCGCGCCGCGTGGCCGGCGGTGGGCCAGGCGGCCCGGGCGACCCAGGCACGCGAGAGCGCGGCGCGCAGCGCCTCGGCCGTCACCGCGCTCGCCACCCAGCCCGTGCGTCCCTCCACCACGACCTCGTCGTTCCCGCCCACCGGCGTGACCACCGCGGGCCGCCCGTGGGCGAGCCCCTCGACGAGCGCGAAGGGCGTGCCCTCCGAGCGCGACGGGAAGACGAGAAGATCGGCCTCGGCGAATGCCGCGCTGACGTCGCGCTGGTGCGCCCGGAGCCGCACGCGGTCCTCGCTGAAGCCGTGCTGCGCCACGAGCCGCCGCAGCAGCCGCTCGTGCGTGCCGCCGCCCTGCAGCGTGAGCACCCAGTCCCGGTCGCGCCAGTCGGGCGCGGCGAGTGCCTCGAGCAGCAGGTCCTGTCCCTTGTAGGCCGGGTCGAACCGCGCGAGGCAGAGGAGGCGCACGGTGCCCTTCGTGCGCGGCGGCGCGTCGCGCATCACGCGCTCCCCCGACTCCACCGTCGCGCGTGTGATGCCGTTCACCGCGCGCAGCACGTTGGGCAACGCCGCACCCAGCGCGGCCTCGAGTGTGCGACGGTTCCGTTCGGAGACGCAGAGCACGCGCCGCGCTGCCTGCACGAGCGCGAGCGCGGCGTCGGTGCGGTCGTCGTTCTCGAAGTGGAACTCCTCGTGCGCGTGCTGGAGGATGAGCCAGTAGGGCACGCCGCGCACCCGGCACCCCTCGCCCGGCGCGACGCACCAGTTGAGGTCGCCCATCCCTGCGAGGTTGAAGAGCACGAGGTCGGGGGCGATCGCTTCGAGTCGCGTCGTCCAGCGCGTGGATTCGGGCACCGCGCCGCCGATCATGCGCCGCAGGAGGCGCTCCCGGAGCGGTGGCGGTGTGAGTTCGGTGAGCGCATGGAATGCCACCGTGCCGTCGGCGAACGGCACCGGATCGGCATCGCGATACGCACGGGGCGCGAGCAGGTGGAACTCGCACTGCCCAGCGACCGCGGGATCCATCACCAGGTACCGCCAGAGGTTGTGCGCACCGCCGGGCGTGGCGATGAAGCTCACGATGAGGACGCGTGGACGCGCCGCCATCTAGGGCGCCACCGTGCCGCGCTGCGGCGCGTCGTCGCCGATCCCCTCGCGCGCGAGGCTCCACGCCGCCGACTCGAGGTAGGTGCAGTCACCCGCGCTCCACGGATAGTCGTCGCGCGCGACGCCATCCATCGTCACCTCGAACGGGCAGATGCCGTGCAGCTCGTCGTACATCGTGTTGGTGCGGCGGTCGGAGAGGAAGGCGCGCATCGTGTACGCGCCCTGGAAGAGCCGCGCGCGCGGCACCTCGAAGCGCAGCGTGTACCGGCCTGCCTCACGCCGGAACCGCGTCTCGCGGTCGAAGCACCAAAGGTGCACGATGTTGCGGTCCTCGGCATCCGTGAACTTGCAGGAGAAGCAGAGCGTGCTCGCGGGTTCCGTGACCTCGAGGTCGAACTCCACGGCGAGCGGCGCGCCGCACCGATGCACTCCGCCCGGTTCCGACGTGATCACGCGCGCGGCGCGCACGTGGTTCCCCGTACGCGCCGCGCCTCCCGTGCCGCCCGGCCCGCCGGCCACGTAGGCCGCCGGCTGCTCCTCCCCGCCGCCCTGGAGCGCGCGGTACCGCGCCAGCCCATCCGCCGTCGCGCCATCGAAG
>JAOUHR010000410.1 GCA_029884515.1 Gemmatimonadota bacterium | reverse complement strand
GAGGTGGACCGGAAGATCCTCGCCGACCTCGCGGTGCGCGACGCCGCGGCGTTCACGCTCCTGGCCGACAAGGCGCGAGGCGCGCTGAAGAAGGCGTGAGGTGTGCGGGGTGCGGTGTGAGGAACGGCGGCGCGAAGACACTTTTCGAGCCGCCGTTCCTCGTTCCACGCCGCGCGCGAAGCCCGAGAGTCCCTTACCTTACATCTCCCTTCTCACAGCTCCCCTCTGCATGTTGCTAGCCGACTTCATCGCCGCCCTCGACCAGCTCGCGGCCGAAGGCCCCGCGCGGATCGCCGCCGCGACGTCGCTCGACGAGTGGACTGCCGTGCGGAACGCGCTCGTCGGCCGGCAATCGGGGACCCTCTCCGGCATCATGGAAGGGCTGGGCAAGCTGCCCAAGGAGGATCGCCGTGAGGCCGGACAGCGGGCCAACACGGTGAAGCAGGCGCTCGAGTCCGCGCTCGAGGAACGCCGGGGCGCGATCGCGGCGTCGAGCGCCACGGGCGGTCCCGTGCTCGACCTCTCCATGCCGGGGCGCCGCGAGTGGGTCGGCACCGTGCACCCCGTCTCCCTGGTGATCGACGAGGTGATCGCGATCTTCCGCGAGCTCGGCTTCACCATCGCGCTCGGGCCGGAGGCGGAGACGGGCTGGTACAACTTCGGCGCGCTCAACTTCCCCGAGGACCATCCGGCGATGGACCTCCACGACACGCTCTACCTCGGCGACGACGCCGTGCTCCGCACCCACACCTCGCCGGTGCAGGTGCGCACGCTGCAGACGTACCCGCCGCCGGTGCGCGTGCTCGCGCCGGGGAACGTCTATCGCCGCGATTTCTTCGACGCCTCGCACGCGCCGATGTTCGCGCAGATCGAGGGGCTCGTCGTGGACGAGGGCGTGACCTTCGCCGACCTGAAGGCGACGCTCACGCACTTCGCGCGCCGGTTCTTCAGTGCCACCACGCGCACGCGATTCCGCCCCTCGTTCTTCCCGTTCACGGAGCCGAGTGCCGAGATGGACGTGGAGTGCGGCGTCTGCCACGGCTCGGGGTGCGCGGTCTGCAAGCAGTCGGGGTGGGTGGAGATCCTCGGCTCGGGCATGGTGCACCCCGCCGTGCTCGAGGCGGCCGGGCTCGACAGCGAGAAGTACACGGGCTGGGCCTTCGGCATGGGGCCCGCGCGCACCGCGATCTCGCGCTACGGGATCCCCGACATCCGCATCCTCTACGATTCGGACGTGCGCTTCCTGGAGCAGTTCGCCCGATGAGCCCGGCATGAACATCTCGCACGAATGGCTCGCGCGGTTCGTCCCCCACGGGCGGAGCGCCGAGGCGATCCGCGACCTGCTCACCGCGCACGTGGTGACGGTCGAGGGCTTCGAGCCGCTGCGTGCGGACCTCGCGCCGTTCGTCGTCGGGCGGGTGGTGGAGAGCGAACGCATCCCGGACACCAAGCTCTCGTTCAACAAGGTGGACGATGGCTCGGGCACGCTGCTCGAGGTGGTGTGCGGGGCGCCGAACGTGGCGGTGGGCGTGAAGTACCCGTTCGCGCGCACCGGCACGACGATGCCGGCCGGCCTCGTGATCGAGAAGCGGAAGATCCGCGGCTTCACGTCGAACGGCATGCTCTGCTCGGCGCGCGAGCTCGGTCTTGGTGAGGATCACGAGGGCATCCTCGCCCTGGAGACCGAGGCCGCGCCCGGCACGCCGCTGCTCGACGTGCTGCCGGCGGGCGACGTGCGCCTCGTGGTGGACGTGATGCCGAACCGGCCCGACCTGCTCTCGCACCGGGGGGTCGCGCGCGAGATCGCGGCGCTCACGGACACGCCCTTGCGGCTGCCGGACGAGGTGGCGTCGCTGCCGGCGCCGGCGGCGAACGCGGTGCACGGCGAGCGCGAGGCGAAGGTGCCCGGGCTCACGGTGCGCATCGAGGACCGCGAGGGGTGCCCGCGGTACGGCGCCGCCGTGCTCTCCGGCATCACGGTCGGGCCGAGTCCGGCGTGGTTGAAGGCGGCGGTCGAAGCGATCGGCAGCCGTTCGATCAACAACGTGGTGGACGCGACGAACTACCTCCTGCATGGCTTCGGTCAGCCCGCGCACGCCTTCGACGCCGCCACGCTCGGCGGCGACGCGATCGTCGTCCGGCGCGCTCGGGCTGGCGAGACGCTCGTCACGCTCGACGGCGTCGCGCGGAAGCTCGACCCGTCGATGCTCGTCATCGCGGACGCGAAGGAGGCGACGGCGATCGCGGGCGTGATGGGGGGCCGCGCGAGCGAGGTCACGGAGTCCACGACACGCGTGGTGCTCGAGGTGGCGGCGTTCGAGCCGCGTCGCACGCGCACGACGCGCCGCGCCGCCGGCCTCTCCACCGACGCGAGCTACCGGTTCGAGCGCGGCATCGACGAGGGCGCGGTGGGCGAGATGCTCGCCTTGGGCGCCGCGCTCATCGCCTCGGTGGGCGGCGGTCGCGTGGACGGGATGCTGCAGGTGGGTGCGCCGCCCCGGCCCGCGACGGCCGTCGCGCTCCGTCCCACGCGCGTGGCGCACCTCCTCGGCGACGAGGTGCCGCGCGGCGAGATGATGCGCGACCTCTCGGCCATCGGCTTCACCGTGCAGGACGAGGGCGCGCACCTGAGCGTGACCGCGCCCTCGTGGCGGCACGACATCTCCCGGGAGGTGGACCTCATCGAGGAGGTCGCGCGACTGCGTGGCTTCGACCGGCACGAGG
>JAOUHR010000409.1 GCA_029884515.1 Gemmatimonadota bacterium | reverse complement strand
ATCACCGTCACCCCCGACGGGCGCCACTTGCTGCTCTCCCTGAGCACGCAGTCACGCGTGGCGATCATCGATGTGGCGACGCGAACGGTGGTCGGCCACCTCGCCGTCGGCGAGACACCCGACGGCGTCGCCTACACGACGTACCGGGTGCAAGCGCCGCGCTGACCGGCGGCCGGGCGCAAGGAACGAAGAACGGACCCCGGAGGGTCCGTTCTTCGGCTTCCCGGTCTTCAGGGAGAGCAGCGTGGCCTCGAGCTTCGGGTAGACCGTGGAGGTGTACCTGTTGAGCTCGTCCTTGCGGTCCCACAGGCTCACGCCGACCACGTGGTCGTCGTTCACCATCCCGATCTCGTTCTTGAACCGAGGCTGAGCCTCGAGGACCGGCACCAGTTCGTCATTGAACATCTTGGTGAACTCGGTCTTCTTGCCCTTCTGGATCGGAAAGCGGACGCTGCGGGCGATGTTGATCATCATGGGGTATCTCCGGAGCACTTCGTCGTGGTCCCAGTTTGGCCGCGGGACGAAGATCAACGCCGGGTCGGGGGCGCCGGTCTCAACTTTCGGCGTCTTGCTCCATAGACGAACAATCACGAACATAGAAGCATAAGCCAAGCATTTTCAACAACTTAGCCGCACGGCACTGGAACTCCACGCGCATCGTTCCCCGTTCGGGCAGCTCCAGCCACTCCTGTACCAGGCGTGAGCGGACGGCGCGGATCGCGGCAAGCTGAGCTTCGCTGACGGTGACACCGGGCGGTTCGCCACCGTCCGCCTCGCTGCGCCCGGCGCGGCGAACGCACCCACTCCTCGCCCGGCCGCGATGAGGCCGAAGAAGGCTTGGTCGAAACCGAGCACGCTCTCCACCGCGCAATGTGTTATTTCGTGCGTCGGGAGGAACGGGTGCACGCGCGCCCGGGTGCGTGAGCCGTCCCCGCGCACGCAGGCGAGGCTCGGGCATCCGTCCTTCGTCTTCTTGCGTTCCATCACCAGCGAGGGCGTGAGCGTGTCAGGCGTGTGCGTCCGGCGAAGACGTCGTGACCCCTACGCGATGTCAGCCATTCTCCCGATGCGACCTCGCTGGACCCCGGCTAACTACCGAGGAGAACCCCCACGCGCGACGCGTCGGTGGCGATCCTCCGGAGGAGACCACGATGCCCACCTCGAGCCGCCCGCTCACCTACGGACTCGTCCTTGGTGCGATCGCCTACGTCGCCGTCGCCCTGCTCTACACGGTCTTCGACGCCCTCACCGGCCGTGGCTTCCTGTTCACGGTCAACCAGCTCGGGCTGGCGTTCATCAGCGGACTTGGCGAGACGGCGGGGCTCGAGACCGCGCGCGCGATCAACGTGGCGGCGGTGGCGATCTACAACCTGATCCACCTCGTGGCGGCGCTGACGATCGGCGTCGTGGTCACCCGCCTCGTGGAGGAGGCGCACCGGCGCCCCGACCGGGCGCCGACGATCCTGCTCGCGATCATCGCCGGATTCGTTCTGACGATCGGTTTCATCGGCGCGGCGACGATCGAGGTGCGCGCGGCGCTCCCGTGGTGGACGATCATCGCGGCGAACACGGTCGCCGTCGCCGGCGGCGGCGTGTTCCTGCTGCGCCGCTACCCGACCGTGTTCCGGCGCCTCACCTGAGTCACAAGGGTCGTCCGGCACGCCCGAGTCGGGCTCGGCCCCGGCGCGCCCGTCAGAGCGCCTCGACCGCGGCCCGGATGAGGTCGGCCGAGCCGTTCACGACATAGGCGATGCGGCCGTCGTGCGAGATGATGTAGACGAGGGCCGGGTGGATCAGGTCGCCGGTCCTCTCGTTCCGCACGCGGGGCACGCGCCAGGCGTTCAGCGCGCGCTCCACCGCCTCGGGCGCACCGCTCAGCACGTGCACGTCGCCGGTCGCGCCCCACGCCTCGGCCATCGACGCGAGACGGCCCGGCGTGTCGCGCCACGGGTCGAGCGTCATGATGAGCACGGCCGGATCCTCCTCGACCAAACGGGACCGCGCCAGCAGCACGTCGCTCACGACGAGCGGACAGACCGTCTCGCAGTGCGCGTAGGCAAAGGTCAGGATCACCGGACGCCCGCGGAACTGCTCGAGCGTGACGGTCGCGCCCGACTGGTCGACGAGCGCGAACGCGGGGGCGGGATCGTTGACGCGCGTCAGCTGCCCGGCCGTCGCCTCGGTGGGAGACGAGACGAACGGTTGCGCGCCCGCTGATCGCACGCGCCACACCACCCCACCCAGGCCCGCCACGAGCACCGCGGCGGTCGCGCCCACCGCGAGTTGGCCCGCCGCGCGAGTGGTGACCAGCCCGAGACCCGCCCGCACCTCACGCCCCCACACCGCGAGGAGCACGATCAGCATGCCGAGCGGTTGCCCCACCAACAGCAACCACCCGCCGGCGTTCGGCAGCCCGGTCGGGGAACTGCCGAAACAGACCTCGCGCGTGAGCGTGAGCCACGCCGGCGCCGTGGCGGGATCCAGCGGCCAGAGTGCCAGCGCCCACCACGACACGGTGATCGCGAGGATCATCCCGAGCGCGGTGAGCGCCGCACCCTCCCGCGGCGCCGCCATCAGCCGATCTTCCAGACGAACGAGAGGATCTTCCAGTTCACGAAGAAGTAGAGCACGAACGCCGCCAGGAAGACGAAGACCAGCACGATCGTCCCGGGGGTCGGCCCCATGAAGCCCTTCGAGGCCGCGTGCAGCGCCGAGTTGCGCGCGTCCACGTA
>JAOUHR010000408.1 GCA_029884515.1 Gemmatimonadota bacterium | reverse complement strand
ACGTGAAGTCGGCCATCGACATGGCCTGTTGGGACCTGCTCGGCAAGGCGAGCGGCCTGCCGGTGGCCACGCTCATGGGTGGCCACGTGGGCGACGACTTCGCGCTCTACCGTGCCATCTCGCAGGAGGCGCCGGAGGCGATGGCCGCGCGCATCGCCGGCTATCGCGACGAGGGATACACGAAGTTCCAGCTCAAGGTCGGCGGCGACCCCGACACGGACATCGAACGCATCCACGCCGCCGCCGCGAAGCTGCAGGCCGGCGACGTGCTCATCGCCGACGCGAACACAGGGTGGACGCAGCACGCCGCCCTGCGCGTCGCCGACGCCGTGCGCGACGTGGACGTGTACCTCGAGCAGCCGTGCATGACGTACGAGCAGTGCCTTGCCGTGCGCCGCCACACGAACCGGCCCTTCGTGCTCGACGAGGTCGTGGACGGCATCGACATGGTCGTCCGGGGGATCGCCGACCAGGCGATGGACGTGATCAACCTCAAGATCTCGAAGGTCGGCGGTCTCACCAGGGCGCGGCAGATCCGCGACCTCTGCGTGTCGATGGGCATCGCGATGACGATCGAGGACACGTGGGGTGGGGACATCATCACCGCGGCGATCGCCCATCTCGCGCACAGCACCCCCGAGCGGTTCCGCTTCTCGGCGACGGACTTCAACTCCTACGTCACCGTGGCGTTCGCCGAGGGGGCGCCGCAGCGGAAGCACGGACGGCTCGCCGCGTCGCGCGAGCCGGGGCTCGGAGTGCGGCCGATGATGGAGGTGCTGGGGGAGCCGGTGCAGGTGTGGGGGTGAGGCGGGGATCGGTCCGGTGACGCGCCGCTAGAGCGCGACGGTCACCCGCATGTAGGTCGCGGAGATGGACGTGCTGCCCGAGCCGCCCTTGTTCTGCGCGTGTGCGAGTGCCACGAGCTGGTCCTGGAGTTCCCCGACCTTGCCGTTCTTCTCCGCGGCCTCGAAGGCGTTCATGGTCGGCCCGTAGAATCGCCGGAACAAGTCGATGAACTCCGTGGGGCCGACGCTGGACGACATGAAGGTGAAGGTGTCCCGCTGCATCGTGACCCTGGCCTCGGGTACTCCCGCGCGCCCGAAGCGCTCGACGATGTGGCTCTCGACACCCCACGTCATCGGACTGACGAATCCTTCGGGCGGCGGCGGCGTGAAGGCGGAGCTGATCCGCAGGAGTTGCGAGACGAAGGACGTGGGGTCATCGGGAATCCAGTTGCCCATGACGATGCGGCCCCCGGGCTTGGTCACCCGGACCATCTCCTTGGCCACCTCGAACGGCTTCGGCGCGAACATCGCGCCGAAGACGGAGAGCGTGAGGTCGAACGTGCCGTCGGCGACGCCCTCGAGGTCGCACGCGTCGCCCTCGTGGAACCTCAGTCGGTCGAGGCCCGCGCTCTTGGCCCGCTCGTTCCCGGCCTCGACCAGGTTTCGAGCGATATCGATGCCGACGACCTCCGCGCCGAGCTTGGCGAGCGGAACCGCCGTGGTGCCGTCACCGCATCCGAGGTCGAGGATCCGCAGCGGCGCTGCGATCCCCAACGAACCGACGAGCGCCTCGCCCGAATGGCGCATGAAGGCCGCGATCGCGGTGAAGTCCCCCTTCTCCCACAGTGTCTTGTTCGGATTCACGGAAGCTCCGTAAGGATTGCGATCCCGTTCAGAGGATCACGGTGATGTTCCGGTCACGCAACCGCTGCTTGAGGTTCTCGAACTCCGCCTTGAGCATCGCATCGATCCTGCCGCGCACGTCGTCGAGCCGCTGCTTGAGCACGCCCTGCACCTCGCGCTCGGCGTCGGTCGGCGCGTTGTCGGAACTCATCACGGATCCCGCGAGGTAGCCCAGCTTCTCCGCGATTCCCTGCGGCCACCGCAGCTGATCCTGCCCGCGGCCCGTCACGCGGATCTGGAACACCTGCGTCTCGAGCGCCGCGAGCCGCGCGTCGATCGAGTCGGTGGCGGCGAGCAGGTCCTTCGCGGTGGAGTCGGCCGCGAGCGCGACGCGCGCCGTGGCGAGCTGTGCGCGCGCCGTCTCCACGCGCGCGATGGTGGTCACCGCGCTGTCGAGCTCGGCCATGAGCGCGCGCACCACCGCATCCTGTGCACGCAGGTCGGCCATCGAGGCGCGCGACGACGGGTCGACGAGCACCTCGAGCGGTTGCGTGAGCGTCTTCCCTGCGGCCGTGAGCCGCACGGTGTAGGTGCCGGGGAGGACGAGCCGGGAGAGCCGGCCCACGCCGGGCGCGGGCCGCCCGTCGGGCGGCACGGTGAACCAGGCCGAGTACTGCGGACTCACGCGGATGCGCGCCTCCTTGGTCTGCTCCGACCGCAGGTCCCACTGCACGCGGTTGATCCCCGCCTTGCCCGCTGCCTTGAGCGTGCGCACCACCGCGCCCGTCGCGTCGACGAGCTCGACCTTCACCGAGTCCTTCGCATCCTCCCTGAGCCAGTAGTGCAGGGAGGCGCCGTACTTCGGGTTGTTCCCGGCCGAGGGGTCGGCCACCACCGCGTAGGGCGCTTCGGCGTCGCGGAAGCGATACGCCGCGCGCGGCGTGAAGAGCGACACGTCCTGTGATGCGACGTCCGCCGCCGTCCGGAGAGGCGTCATGTCGTCCATGATCCAGAAGCCGCGTCCGTAGGTCGCGATCACGAGGTCGCTGAACCGCGGCTGCACGACGATCCCGTACACCGGCGCGTGCGGCAGGCTGTTCTGCAGGGACTC
>JAOUHR010000407.1 GCA_029884515.1 Gemmatimonadota bacterium | reverse complement strand
ACCGGCTCCGCCATCGCGGCGATGGCGCGCACGTCGCCGCTCCACCCGACCACCGTGCCCGAACGCACGAGCGCCGCGAGCGAATCGCGCGTGCGCGCGTCCTCGCCGCCGTCGAGTCGCACCTGCCCGCGAGGCGTGTCGCCCTCGCGCGGCGCCGTGAAGGCGCGGAACAGCGCCACCGCGAGCAGCGCCAGCGCCGCGGCGCGCACCAGTCGCTCGGCCACCCGGCGCCCCTCACCGCGTGAGCGCATACACCACCAGGTTCACGCCGAACTTCGTGTTGTCCACCGAGAGGAAGCGCTTGTTGTCCGGGTGGTAGTTCCACTCGGAGCTGTAGTCCTTGCTGCTGTACAGCACCGCGATCCGGCCCTCCACGAGCACCGCCTGCAGGTGCTTGTGCACGAGGTTGTCGCCCCAGCCGTTCAACTCGTGGCTCGTGGTGGGCGGGCCGTCCGGGAACGGGAAGAACGCGCGATAGAGCGCGTGGTCGTTGGGCAGGTCCTCGAGCGGTCCCACCGCCCGGGCGATCTCCTCCCACGCGGTGCGATGGAACTGCCCGTCCACGTCGTGGTTGTGGTCATCCACGAACAGCAGGCCGCCACGCGCGCAGTACTCGCCGAGCATCGTGCGCTCGGCCTCGCTGAACCGCACCGGCAGGTGGCCGGTGAGATAGACGAGCGGATACCGCAGCAGGTCGCGTGAGCCGAGCGGCACGATCACGCCCGTGGGCGCGACATCGATCGCGGTGTAGCGCGCGACCGAGTCGATCACGTTCGCCGGCACGAGGGGCGCGCTGTCCCAGTCGCCCGAGTCGTACTGCGCGGTGGCGAAGACGAAGTCCGGCATCAGCCGCCCCACGGCAGGAGCGCGCCCGTGCGCACCGGCGTGCCCGAGAGCGCGCGGCGCGCGGACTGCAGCGCCGCGGTGACGTCGCCGCCGCGCCGGAGCGCCCCGGCGGCCGCGTCGAGCGCCCGGGCCGAGGCACGATCGGCGTCCGGCAACCCCACGCGGATCACCAGCAGCGAGTCGGCGGCGGCGAGCGCGTCGGTGGTCGCCAGGTCGAGCGCGCGGTCGAAGCGTCCGAGTCGCGCGACGCGACCGGCGTCCAGCGGTGAGCGCGCCGAGCGCGCGGCCGGATCGCCCCGCTCCTTCCCCGTGCCCCGGACCCTCGCGACGTCCACCACCACGCGCGGCGGGCGGCCCCTCAAATAGATGCGCTCGGCGGCGCGCGCGCGCTGCAACGCCTCGATCGCGCGCTCCATCCACGGGATCGCGCCCCCGGGGCGCGCCGTCTCCAGCTCCGTGGACGCGCGCCACATGTGGTTGTACGCCTCGAGCAGGGGGCGGTTGATCGCGACGATCGGCGTCTCGTCGCCCTCCGACTCGAGGAGGCGTGTCGCTCCCTCGTTGGCCGCGCGCTCCGCCGCCGCGAGGATCCCTGCGGCGTCGAGCGGGCCCTCGGCGCCGTGGTCGTGCCCGTCGCCGGGGAAATGCGCGTGCTCCCCCGCATTGTCCTCGCCGAGGCGCTGGAAGACGACCGCGCCCACGCGCTTGCGCAGCCGCGTCTGCTCCGCCGCGATGCTCCGCGACTCGCGCTGCAACTCCGCGGCGCCGATCCGCGGCTCGCGCGCGTGCAGCGCCTGGGTGATCTGCAGGATCATCCGCTGCGAGAGCGCGTTCTTCTCGGGCTCGGTGGGCGGCATCGGGTCCACCGCCACCGAGTCGTACTCGTCGGCGCGGGCGATGCGCAGCGTGCGCGTCTCCGAGGCGCCGGTGCCGGGCCCGGTGACGTCGTTGCGATCCGTGGCGACGGCGCGGAGGTGGACCAGGTCGCCCGGGCCGAGCCTCAGCGTGTCGAGGCGGAGGGTGCCGGAGAGCGTCGCGCGGCGCACGCCCGCCTCGAAGCGCCGCTCGCCCACGCGGCCGCTGCGGAAGGAGTAGGTCTCGGCGGCGCCGGAGCTCACGATGTACTCGAACGCGCCGCCGGCGAGCCCGAGGTCGTCGCGCAACTCGGCGGCGAGCGTCACGTCGCCCTGTGCCGCACGCAGCACGGAGTCGCGCGTGGGCGCGGCGAGCAGCACCGCCGGCACCGAGTCGGCGCGGGGTTCGATCACCAGCAGGCGTTCGCGCGCGGGCCCGAGGAGGCGCACCGCGCCGATGCGCGCGGGCACGGCGAGCGTCAGGCGCCAGCCGGCGGCGCCCGCGCTCGCTGCCTCGCGCGTGGCCGCGCGGACGGTGTCACGCTCGGCGACGGCGCGAACATCCTCGCCGAGCCCTTCCACCACCACGCGGCTCCCCGGGAGCGCGCTCACGGTGGAGGGATCATCGAACGACGTGGCCTCGAGACCGGAATAGCCGGGGGGCACCACCCGCACGACGATGGTCGCGAGCGGGTCGCGCGCCGCCCGGGCCGCAGCGCCCGGCCGCATCAGCGCGTCCCCGGGCGACGGCCGAGCGATGCGCGACACCGCGCCCGCCGGGGCGAGCGCGAGCACGGCGAGGAGCAGCGCGACCAGCCCGGCCGGCCGCGCCAACGCGCCCCGCGCGGCGCTGGTGACCTCGTGCTCGAGTGGCACCGCGGCCACCGCCGGCTCCAGCGCAGGCGCGGCCGCGGCGTGGCGCGCCTCCACGCTCGTCACGAGGGCGTACCGCAGCGCGGGCAGGCGACGCTCGAACCAGAGGGCGACCTGTTCGTCGGTCGCGCGCCAGGCGGGGCGCGCGTACGCGACGACATGGACGA
>JAOUHR010000406.1 GCA_029884515.1 Gemmatimonadota bacterium | reverse complement strand
CGGCGGATCACGTTGAGCTCCACCCGCCCGCCGGTCTGGAACTGCGCGCCGAAGGGACGCACCGAGAACGAGACGTTGTCGAGCCGGCCGTCGAGGTCCCAGACGACGTCGTAGTTGAGGAGGTTGAACTCCAGGCGGCGGATCCGCGAGGGCTGCCTCGGGCGCGGCGTGATCGCCGTGCTGCCGCCCAGCCGGTAGATGCCGCGCTGCGAGACGAACCCGAGCGCGGGATCGTACGCGGCGTCCACGCGGTCGAACCGCACGACGAGGTCGGCGTGGTCATTGGGGTAGTCCACGACGAAGCGATAGTGCGCGCCGGTGGCGCCGCCCGCACTGTCGCGACTCCACGCCGCGTTCCCGTTCACCACGAGGTTGTCACCGCCGCGCACGACGAAGGGGAAGTCGAAGTCCAGGCCGCCCGCGAGCGCGCCCGGCCGCACGGGGCGGTCGCTGTACGTGGACATCGCGCCCACGAACCCGCGACGCAGCACGTCGCGCCGCACGCGCACCACGAGGTCGGTGGCGTCCTCGTCGTCCGCGGTGCGCGCCGCCAGCATCCCGAGCTGGTAGCGGCCCACCCGGCCCTGCATCCGGGCGCCGACCGGGATCGCGACGGGGGTCCCCCCCGTGCCGAGCCCCACGCGGCGCGAGTAGAACATCTGCGTCTGCTGCTGCCGCCCGAAGGCGAAGTGCTGCGCGCCCTCCGTGAAGAAGGGCCGCTGCTCGGGAAAGAAGAGCGGGAAGCGCGTGAGGTTGACCACCTGCCGGTCGACCTCCGCCTGTGCGAAGTCCGGGAAGAGCGTGAGGTCCGCGGTGAGCGTGTTCGTCACGGGGATCTTCACGTCGAGCCCCGCCTTCGCCTCCGCGACGGCCGGCGCCACCACCAGGTCATTGCCCGCCGCGTCGTACGTCCGCTCCGTGAGGCGCGCCTCGCCGAGGACGTAGGGGCGCATCTCGGCGCGCGCGCGCGGTGGCAGGTCCTCGAACCCGCCGATCGTGCCCTCCGCCTCGAGGAAGCGGATCCCCTGCCCCCGCTTCCAGGCGCGCCAGAGCACCTCCTCGTTCGTTCGCGGCAGGAACCGGCGGAAGTTCATCCCCATGGTGCGCACGTCGCGGGGGTAGCGGAGCGTCGCCCACGGGATGAGCATCTCGGCCGTCCAGCCGTCCGTCGTCACCTGCGTGCGCGCGTCCCAGACGCCGTCCCACTCCTCGTTCCCGGACTCGAAGGTGAGGTGCTCCCCGTCCCAGAGCGCCCCGTTGGCGTTGGTGCGGAAGTAGAACGCCGTGCGCTGGTCGGAGAGTCCGTCGATCCCCATGCTCACGTAGTCGTCGGAGCGGAGCTCGGCGTCGCGGCGCAGCTGGCCGCGCACGATGTGCGCGGGGTCGGCGTCGGAGAGCCACCAGCCGACGGCCAGGCCCGCGGGCGTCGCCAGCAGCCGCACCACGGTGCGGGCGCTCGGGGGACCGCCCTCCGTCGGTTCCTTCTGCCGGAAGTCGGTGATCGAGTCGGCGAGGAACCACTGGGGCTCGTCGAGGCGGCCGTCCAAGCGGATGTTCTCCGACGTCCGCTGGACGCGCGGGACGTCCTCGCTGTCGCGGGGGGATTGCGCGCGTGCGGAGAGGGATGCGGCCGAGAGGGCGAACGCGACGCGGAGGAGCCGGATCCGGCCGCCACGACCCGACGAAATGCGAATTTGCATCCGCACAACCTACACGCGACGGGTGGACGGGCGCGCCGACCCCCGGCGATCCGACGCCGGCCGCGCCACCCTCACATCTTCGGCTTGCCCGACCGCAGGTACTCGGCCGCGACGTTGGACATCAGGCGCACGCCGATCTCGAGCGCCGAGTCGTCGCCCTGGAAGAGGGGCGAGTGGTTCGACGCGGCCGTGCGGTAGTCCATGGAAGGCGGCGTGACGGCGAGGCCGAACATCAGGCCGGGCACCTTCTCCTGGAACCGGGAGAAGTCCTCGGCCGGCATCGACGCCTCGGAGATGCGGACCTTCGACGCGCCGACCGTGCGGCGGAGCACCGGGCCGATGAACGCGGCGAGCGCCTCGTCGTTCACCGTCACCGGGTACCCCTCGACGATCGTCACCTCGGCCGTCGCGCCGGCGGCCTCGGCGATGCTCGTCGCCGTGCGGCGGAGGCGCGCGTGCACCTCGGTGCGCATCGTGGGGCTCAACGCCCGGATGGTGCCGATCATCACCGAGGTGTCGGGGATGATGTTCTCGCGCAATCCCGCGTGGATCGCGCCCACGGTGAGCACGAGCGGTGCGTCGGCCAGGTTCACCTGGCGGCTCACGATGGTCTGGAGGCCGAGGAGGATCTGGGCGCTCACGATGATCGGGTCCACGCCGGCGGCGGGCATCGCGCCGTGGGTCTGCTTGCCGCGCACCACGATGCGGAAGTTGTCCGTGCTCGCCTGCGAGGGTCCGCCACGGTAGCCCACCGTGCCCAGCGGCCCGGGTCCGACGTGGAGCGCGAAGATGGCATCCACCTTCGGGTTCTCCAGCGCGCCGTCGCGGATCATCGGGCCCGCGCCGCCGGTGGGCGGCCCTTCCTCGGCGGGCTGGAAGATGAACGTCACCGAACCCTGCAGCTGCGACCGCATCCCGGCGAGCACCTCGGCGACGCCCATCAGGATCGCCACGTGCATGTCATGGCCACACGCGTGCATCACGCCGGTCTCCTGGCCGTTGTACGTGGTGCGCACCGTGGACTTGTAGGGCACGTCGGCGAG
>JAOUHR010000047.1 GCA_029884515.1 Gemmatimonadota bacterium | reverse complement strand
GCATACCGGCGGGTAGGTGGCGTTCGGCAGCATGCGTTCGGTGAAGTCCGGCGAGCGCGTACTCTTGATGAGCGCACTCGAATCCGCGCGGAGCGGCTCGAGGCGCGCGCGCGCCGCGGCGCCATGGACGCCGTCACGCTCGATCCCGTCGAGGGTGAGCTCGAGCTTGCACGCATCCGCGTTGCGATAGAGCACCTCGGTGTCGCTCCGGGTGATCCCCGCCTCCCACATCCGGACGACGAGTTGCGCTCCCCAGCTCTCCTTCACCAGTACCAGCGCATCCTGCACGCCCGCGGCCCGCGCCGCCGCCGCGACGTCCACCCGCATGGACGTCATGCCGTTGCGGTACTGCGGGACCCGCACCACCGCAATCGACACGAGCGCGTACGCGACGCCCGCGACGCACGTCGCCACGAGCGCGTGCGCCAAGGACGAGCCGCGCCGCACACGGCCGGAGAGCGCCAGCGGTAGCCGCGCGCTCCACAGCACGAGCACCGGCAGCAGCGGCAGCATGAACCGCGGGCCGAGGTAGAAGCCATCGTGCCAATACGCCCAATAGCCGGCCACCACGAACGCCGACGCGACGAGGAGATACCGGTCCATCGGTCGCAGCGCACGCCCGTACCAGAGTGCAGCGGTGGCGGGCAGCAGCGCCGGGAAGGGCGTCTCGAAGAGATAGACGGAGAGTCGCGTGAAGTTGAGGCTCACCAACTCGATGCCCCGCGCGGGTGTATGGATCGGACCCCACGGCGACATGTGGAAGCCCAGCGCATGGCCGTTCCCCCAGAGCAGGTCGTAGCCGAAGAGCGTCGGGTTGCCCGTGGTACGCCAGTTCACCCAGAAGAGCGCGGACATGGGCAGCGCGACGCCGACGCCCGAGAGCAGGAAGCCCGCGAGTGGCCGGAGGCCCGCCTGCGATCGCCGCGCGTGCCACGCGTGCCACGCGAGCCAGGCGAGCCAGGCCGCCGCCGGGAGTGCGAACGCCGCGCCATCCAGCGGACGGATCGTCGCCGCCGCGCCGAGAGCCAGCCCAGTGAGCAGGCCCCACCCCGGGTGCGCATCCGTGCGCTCGGTCGCCCGCGCGAGCGCGACGGCGGCGAGGAGCAGCCAGGCGAGTGTCGTCACGTGGTTCATGTGCGAGCCGAACATGAAGGCGCCGAAGGGCGCCAGCGCGAAGAGCGCCACCGCGCCGCGATGCCACCGCCGGGACGCCTCGGGCTCGAGGCGGCGGAGCAGCAGTCCGAACAGCACCACGCTCGCCGCGCCGGCCACCGGCCCCACGATCCACTCGGCGCCCACGAGCGATCCGAGCGCCAGCATCGCCGGCCCGCCGGCGGGAAACTGGCTGTAGACGATGTCGCCCAGGTCGACGAGGTGCAGGATGGAGAAGAACTCGCGGAGCGGCGGCACGGGTACGGCGAGCATCCCCTGCGCATACCATCGCGCCTGGAGCACCTGCACGATCTCGTCGATCAGGAGCGGACGCGCCGAGAAGACGAGGTGCGCGATCACGCTGAACAGCAGGAGCGAGAGGAGCGCGGCACCGAGCAGGAAACCGAATCCCGCGAATCCGGCCGCCGCCGAAGCCGCTGACGAATCAGCCGAGACCACTGCCCGCGGGGTCGCCAGCTCCGGCAGCGGCTCGCCCGGCGAAGCATCGCCGAGGGCAGCACTCATGCCGCGGCGCCGGATGTGCGCGAGGTATGCCACCAGCCCGCCGATCCCGCCGCAGAGGGCGAAGCCGTACGCCCAGTCGAGCAGGCGGGCCGCGTACTCCGGATCGCTCTCGCCGCCGGGGATGAGGTTCGCCACCGGGAGGAACGAGAGCGCCAGCACGAGGAGGGCGATCAGCCGCGTCGCCATCGCTCCACTTCGAGGACGAGATTCTGCAGGTCGGCGGGACTGACGCCGGGGATGCTGGAGGCCTGCGCGAGCGTTGCGGGCTTCCGCGCGGCGAGCTTCTGTCGCGCTTCGACGCTCACGGTCCGCATCGCCGGATAGGGGGCGTCCGCAGGAAGCGTGAAGTTGGCGAGCCGCCGGAGCCGGTCGGCGGCGTTCCGCTCCCGCGCCAGGTACCCTGCGTACTTGAGCTCGAGATCCGCCGTCAGGACCGCCTCGGGCTCGAGTGCCGCACCGGCGCCGACGGCGGCAAATAAGTCGCGAAGAGCTACTTTCTGACGTCGCGCGACCTCGACGATCGGCACGGCGTGGGCGAGCGTGCGCTCCCCGGCGGCCGCGAGCACACCTGCCGCCTGGTCCGGGGTGATGCTCGTCTCGCGCGCGAGCACCGTCGCGCGCGCCTCGTCGGCCAGCCGGCGCTCGGCACACGCGCGCTCCGCCGCCGAGTAGAGATCGAGCGCGCTGCCGGTCGCGAAGAGGCGCGGCAGGGCGTTGTCCTGGCGCACCGTGAGCCGGAACTCCGAGCGCGAGGTGAAGAGGCGATACGGCTCGTCCACCCCTCGAGTCACGAGGTCGTCCACGAGCACGCCGATGTACGACGACTCGCGGCCCAGGACCACCGGATCGAGCCCGCACGCATGGGCCGCGGCGTTGAGCCCGGCAACAACGCCCTGCCCCCCCGCTTCCTCGTAGCCCGTGGTGCCGTTGATCTGGCCGGCGAGGAAGAGCCCCCGTACCGCGCGCGTCTCGAGCGTCGGGTGCAGCTGCGTGGGTGGCACGTAGTCGTACTCGATCGCGTAGCCGGCGCGCGTCATCACCGCGCGCTCGAGGCCGGGCACCGCGCGGAGCAACTCGACTTGCGCGTCCACCGGGAGCGAGGTGGAGAGGCCGTTCACGTAGAGCTCGTGCGTGTCGAGCCCCTCGGGCTCGAGGAAGAGCTGATGGCGCTCCGCATCGGGGAACCGGACGATCTTGTCCTCGATGCTCGGGCAATAGCGCGGCCCGCGCGCGCCGATCGCGCCGCCGTACATCGCCGATTCCTCGAGCCGGTCGCGCACTACGTCCTTGGCTCTGCGCTCCACGAACGTGATCCAGCAGGGGAGCTGCTCCGGGTGTCGCGTTGCCGAGCCGTTGCGGCGCGGCGAGGGCCAGAAGGCGGACCACGAGTGATCGAAATGCTCGATCTCGCTGTCCTGCCGCTCGAGCCGCTCAAAGGCCACGGACCGCCCGTCGATACGGGGCGGCGTGCCCGTCTTGAATCGGCCAGTCTCGAGCCCGAACTCGGCGAACTGCTCGGCGAGTGCAGTGGTCGCGGCCTCGCCCGCCCGTCCGCCGCTCACCGAAGCGCCCGTGCCGATGTGGATCCGGCCGCGCAGGAAGGTGCCGGTGGTGATCACCACCGTCCGGGAACTGAAGCAGCGCCCTTCGGCGGTCTCGACACCGGCCACCGCGCCGCCGGCGAGGAGGAGCCGTGCGGCCGTGCCCTGCAGCGTGACGACATTCGGTTGCGACTCGACGAGTCGCCGCACCGCGCGCCGGTAGAGTCCTCGGTCGGCCTGGGAGCGCGGTGCCCAGACGGCGGGGCCCTTTCCGCGGTTCAGCATCCGGAACTGGATGGTCGCGAGGTCGGTGGCGCGTCCCATCACGCCGCCCAACGCGTCGATCTCGCGGATCACCGTGCCCTTGGCGATCCCGCCCATCGCGGGATTGCAGGAGAGTTGGCCGATGGTCTCGAGCGCACTGGTGAGGAGCGCGACGCGTGCGCCGCGTCGTGCGGCGGCCACGGCGGCCTCGGTGCCCGCGTGTCCACCTCCGATCACGATCACATCGAAGTCGTGCGCATGCGGGGTCACGCGGATAATCTATTGCAGCGTCCGCCGTCCCAGCCCCACTCGTCACCCGCCCCGCCGATGCCGCTCAAGCTGACCACCGCCGCCCCGACCCTGCTCGTGAAGCGCGAGGCGTTCGAGCGCGCGGGGCTCACCCGCGCCGGCATCGACCAGTGGCTCAACCTCACGCCGGACGAGTTCCGCGTGGAGGGCGGCCTGATCGCGATCGGGCCCGTGTACGACGAGGACGGGTTGCAAGCACTGGTGGGGGCGTTCGAGGAGAAGGGCCTCGTGTACTTCGACGAGTTCTTCGAGATGAGCGGCAACTGGCCGGAGTGGCTGGCGCTCTGGGCGCTGGGCGCCACGGACGAAAGGGCGTAGGCGGCGGGCGCTCTGCGCCCGCCGCCTACGCCACCCTGTCGTGCCGCGAGCGGGTCAGTCCAGGTACTTCTTGAACCAGGCGACCGTCGCCGGCCACGCCTGCTTCGCTGCCTCGGCGTTCGCCGGCTGGTCCTGCGCGCGTAGAAAACCGTGTCCGGCGCCGTCATATACATGGCTCACGTACGTGCCCCCGATGGCCTTCATCGTGGAGTCGGCGCGGGGGATCGTGGCGTTCACGCGCTGGTCGTTCCCGCCGTAGAGGCCGAGCACGGGTACCTTGATCCGCTGCATGTCCTCGACCGATGGCGAGGTGCCGTAATAGACGACCGCCGCGCGCAGGCCCGGCGCGTCGAACACCGCCTGGTTGAACGAGGCGCTCCCGCCCCAGCAGTAACCCACCACGCCGTAGCGCTTCGCGGCCGCCGGAAGCGCCATGCCGTAGTTCGCGACCGCGGCGACCATCGCGTTCATCTTGTCCGGCGTGACCTTGCCGATCATCGCGCGCGCGACGTCGTAGGCGAGCGAGTCGGTGGTCGCGCCGCCGCGCTCGATGGAGAGAAGGTCAGGCGCGATCGCGATGAAGCCGTCGGCGGCGAGCTGGTCCGCGACGCTCCGCACCCACGTGGAGAGGCCGAAGATCTCGTGGATCACGACGACCACGGGCGCGTTCGTCTTGCGCTCCGGGTAGACGACCCAGGCGGCAATCGAGTCCTTGCTGCCCGCGGCGGCGGGGATCATCGCCCACTCGGCGTGGCGCGGCGAGGCGAGGAGCCGTGCGGCGGCCTCGGCGTTGCCCGGGGCGATCGTCGTGCCCTGTCGCATGTCGATCACGAGCGGGCCGCCGGTGGCACCCGCCATGGCGCGGGCCGTTCCAGCGGACATGTCGTGGCCACTGTGGTCGTCGGCCATCGCCGATGCGTTGACTGGTTCAGCGGCGCTCGCGCGTTCAGGGGTGGCGCGGTGGATCGAGCACGCACCGAGCGCGACGAAGAGGGGAAGGGCGAACAGTCGGGTCTTGGGCATGCGGGGCTCCAGTGCTGAGCGGGAAACGAAGCAGGGGGTGGCGACTCGCCACCCCCCGTAAACGTGCCACCGGGACCCACGCGACGTGAAGTCCCGACGCGCGGAAGTTACGCCGCGACGGGGCGCAGCTCCGGGAAGAGCTCGAAGCTCATGCGCTCCGCGATCACCGCGCGCGCCCGGGCGACGATGTCGTCGGTGGACGGCGAATCGGCATACATCTGGAGCGCGCGCGCGCGGATCTCCGCCACCGACGGCAGGTGCGGCAGGTGCGGCAGGTGCTCCTGCAGCTCATACCACCCTTCCTCCGCGCGTGCCTGGCCCGCAGCCAACTTCGCGCGGAGCTCGATCACCTTGGGGTGCGCATCGAACGCCTCGCGGGCTTGCGCGACCTGCAGTGCGAACGAACCCGGCGGGAAATGCTCGGCGATCTGGCGCGCGACCTTCTCCAGCACCGCGGTACCCACGCGGCGCTCGTTGCGCACCACCTCGGCCGGCGGCACGCCCAGGTCCCAGACGAATCCGGTCCAGGAGAGCGCCTTGAGGGCGTAGTACGTGATGTCGATCTCGTACCAGCGGAACCCCTGGCGGGTGGAGCGCTGGTAGGCGTGGTGGTTGTTGTGCCAGCCCTCGCCGAGCGTGATGAGGGCGAGCCACCAGTTGTTGCGCGAGTCGTCGCCCGTCACGTAGCGCTGGTTGCCGTGCACGTGCGCGAGCGAGTTGATGAAGAACGTGCCGTGGTACAGGAAGACGGTGCTCAGGAAGAAGCCGATGAAGAGTCCGGGGAGGCCGTCGATCAGGAAGCAGAGGATGCCGAGCGCGATGCCGGGCAGCAGCTGGTGCCGGTCGAGGAACATGAGTTCCGGGAACTTCGCGAGGTCAGGCACGTCGTCCACGCGCGTGGTGTCGTGCTTCTTGTCGAAGATCCAGCCGACGTGGGAGTAGAAGAACGAGCGGTGCACGGGCGAGTGCACGTCCTCCTCTTGGTCGGAATGCAGGTGATGGTGACGGTGCAGCGCGGCCCACCAGAGCACGGACTTCTGGGTGGAACTCATGGCGAGCAGTGCGAAGAGGAACTGGCCGGCGCGCGAAGTCTTGAAGGAGCGGTGCGAGAAGTAGCGGTGGTAGCCGGCGGTGACGCCGAACATCCGGAAGAGATAGAGCGAGATGCAGAGCACGACCGAGGTCGTCGTCACACCCGTCCAGAACGCGGCGAGCGGGGCGAGGTGCACGAGCACGAAGGCGATCGTGTTCGGGTATACGATGTCGTCGTGGAACTCGGTGGCGGTGTGGCTCAAAGTCGGGTCCGGCGCAAGAAGTTGAGAATCGTTTTCAACGGTGAAATATAGCGGGTCCAGTCCCCCTTTCACACTCCGGCGAGTGAATTGGGGACTCGGGCGTCGAGGTAATACCCCGGTGCCCACGGGTGGCCGGTCACCCATCCCACGTGTCCGCCACCCGGCGTGAACTCGATCTCGAGATGCGGGTTCCCGGCGGCGACCGAGCGCACCCGGTCGAGGACGACCGGGGGGAGGAATGGGTCATTCACGGCGGAGAGGAGGAGCGTGGGCACCCGGATCCTGTCGAGGAACCCGATGGAACTGCTCCGACTGTAATAGTCAGTCGCGCCCGCGAACCCGTGCAGGGGGCCGGTGAAGACGTCGTCGAACTCCCAGAGCGTGAGCGCGGCTGTGAGGCGTCTGCGGTCCACCGCGAGCGAAGGGAACTTCGTGATCGCAGCCCACGCCTTCCGCTTCAATGAACGGACGAAGTGCCGGGCGTAGATGCGGGCGAGGCCGTTCTCGAGGTTGCGGCTACCGGCCGCCAGATCGAACGGGGTGGAAACCGCGACGGCGCGCTTCACTTCCCGCGGCGCCGCCTCGCCCTGCTCGCCGAGCCACTTGACGAGCACGTTGGCGCCGAGCGACACGCCGACCAGGAGCAGTGGGCGTCCGGGGCGATCGGCGGCCAGCCGTCGGATCACGAAGTCCGGATCGGAGGTCTCTCCCGAATGATAGAGTCGCGGCACGTCCGGCAGGCGGCCATCGCAAGTGCGCCACAGGAGCATGGCGACCCCCCAGCCGCGCGCCTTTGCGGCGTGCATCAGGCCCTGTGCGTATGAGGAGCGCACGGTGCCTTCGAGCCCGTGGAAGAGCACGAGGAGCGGCGCGTCGGGGGAGGCCGCGTCCATGCGCGCGACCGAGAGGGTGTCCCCGTCCGGCGCAGGCCATCGCTCGATGCGGTCGTGGGCATCGGGGAGCCGCCGGCCGAACTTCCCCCAGATGGTGGGGGCGTGGGGTCCCGGCAGCCACCAGGCGGGACGGAAGGTCGGATGGTTGGACAGCGGCGACTCGGTAGATTTGTGCGTTCGCGGAGCGGTCACAGCACAATATCAAGGGCGGCGCCTTGGAAGTGCAGGTGTTCGGCACCCAGAAGCACCAGGAGACACGGCGTGCGCTCCGCTTCTGGAGCGAGCGTCGCATCCGCGTGCACTTCGTGGACCTCCTGGAGCGCGCCGCGAGCAAGGGCGAGCTGCAGCGATTCGCACAGAAATTCGGACTCACGGCGTTGATCGACCGCTCCTCGCGGCGCTATCAGGAACTCGGGCTCGCCGCCGCGCGCCTGAGCGATGAGCGCTGGATGTCGCAGCTGGTGGAGGAACCGCTGCTCCTCGCGCAGCCGCTCACGCGCGCGGGCAAGCGGCTGAGCATAGGCCGCGCCGAGGATGAGTGGAAGGCGTGGGTGGCCGAGGAGAAGACCGGATGATGTGGCCGTGGATCGGATTCCTCCTGTTCGTGGGAATCGTGCTCGCCCTCGACCTCGGCGTGTTCAACAAGACCGCCCACGCGCCCACGATGCGGGAGGCCCTGGTCTTCACGACCGGCACGGTGCTGCTCGCGCTCGCCTTCTCGGCGTTCGTCTACATGGCGTACGAAGCGCACTGGCTTGGCCTGGGGGCGGTGGTGGACGCCGTGGACGGCCGGGTGAACGACGGGCGGGTGGCTGCGGTCAAGTTCCTCACCGGCTACGTCGTCGAGATGAGCCTCTCGATGGACAACGTGTTCGTGATCGCGCTGATCTTCGAGCACCTGCGTGTACCGCTCCAGTACCAGCACCGCGTGCTCTTCTGGGGGATCATTGGCGCGCTGGTGATGCGCGGCGCCATGATCGGCGTCGGGGCGCAGCTCGTCGCGCGGTATCACTGGATCCTCTACCTGTTCGGCGCCTTCCTGGTGATCACGGGCGTGCGGATGCTCTTCTCGAACGTGACAGAGCACGAGGAGGAGGTGGAGGGTTGGGTGACGCGCTTCCTGCGGAAGCACTTCGCCGTGACGGACCGCTTCCATGAGGAGCACTTCACGGTGGTGCTCAACGGCCGGACATTCCTGACTCCGCTGGCCGTGGCGCTCGTGCTGGTGGAGACCACGGACCTCCTCTTCGCCGTGGACTCGATTCCGGCGATCTTCGCCGTCACCGCGGACCCGTTCCTGGTGTTCACCTCGAACGTGTTCGCGATCCTCTGCCTGCGGTCGCTCTACTTCGGGCTGGCGGGGTTGATCCAGCGGTTCCGGTACCTGAAGGTGTCGCTCGCCTTGGTGCTGGCGATCGTGGGTGTGAAGATGCTCGGGATGGAGTGGATCAAGCGGTGGTTGGGGGAGGAGACGAACCACTGGCTGTTGGCGGTGATCTTCCTGGTGCTGCTGGGCGGGGGACTCTCGAGTTGGCTGGCCGACCGGCGGGATGCTGTCCGGGCCGCGTCAGCCGAAGGCTGAGCTCTCCATCCGCCTTGGCAGGCCTGCCGTTATCGTCTATACAATTCTTTGTTGCGTCTAGAGTTACTATTTTCTAGAATATAGAATGCCGTCCGCGAGAACACTTCCCTTCGATCTCGTGCTCGCCTTGCGACTCCTCAGGCCCTCGGGGACGATGGCAGTGCTCGCCGAGGAACTCGCGGTGGTCCCGAGCCAGGTGCACTCGAGCCTGCGCCGACTGGAGCGGGCCGGGCTCCTCCGGCCCAGCGGACGCGACAGCAATCCTCGAGCCTTGGGCGAGTTCCTGCTCTACGGGGCTCGGTACGCCTTCCCCGCGGTTCGCGGCCCGATTGCCGTCGGCGTACCCACGGCCCACTCGGCGTCCCCACTCGCGGCGCTCGTCGACGCCACGGACGTCACGGTCTGGCCGGCCCCGGACGCAAACGCCGGGATACAGGGGTTCGCCATTGCGCCTCTCTATCGTGGCGCGCCGGCACTCGTGGAGCGAGCGCCGGAGACCTACGCGCTACTCACCCTCGTGGACGCCCTTCGGCTGGCCGACCGCGGCGTTCGGGGCTTCGCGCGGCAACTCCTCACCGAGTCACTCGGCATCCCCAAGATCGCGGGGTGAGCGCCTAGCGCGGGGCGCGTCCGGCCACCACCGAG
>JAOUHR010000405.1 GCA_029884515.1 Gemmatimonadota bacterium | reverse complement strand
CTCGATGGGCTCGTCGTCCCCGCGGTGCGGCGTGACGTAGGCGGTGGAGACGTAGACGAACCGCTTGAGCCTCGGTGAGCGCCGCACGAGCTCCATGAGGTTGAGGCTCGCCACGATGTTCGCCTTGGCCGCCTGCTTCACGGGGAGGCTGAAGTTCACCGAGGCCGCGGAGTGGATCACGTGGGTCACGGTGTCGAGCAGGGCGAGCTGCTCCGGCGCGAGCCCGAGGCCCGGCGAGGAGAGGTCGCCGTCGAGCACGGTAACGTGCTCCGGCCACCCCGCCGGGAGCGCGGCGAGGCATCGCGAGGTCGCGACCTCGTTCATCAGCCGATCGCGCCCGGACTTGCTGCCGCGTAAGCGGATCACCACGAGGACCCGGTCGATGCCGAGCCGCTCGCGCTGTCGGATGAGGGATTCGAGCATCACCTTGCCGAGGAAGCCGGTGACGCCGGTGACCAGGTAGGTCCGCGTGTAGGTGGTGCTCACAGGTTGCCGATCCCGAAGACGTTCTGGGGGTCCACGCTCTTCTTCAGGCCGCGCAGCCACTCGAGGGCCACCGGCGCGTGCACTTCGGGGAGGAAGCCCTGCCGGCGCTTCCCCACGCCGTGGTGGTGCGAGAGCGCGCCCCCGCACTGCAGGATCTCGTCGCGCGCGGCATGTTCCACCGCCCCGTACGTTCCCAGCGGGTCGGCGAGGTCGTCGTCGTTCAGGCCGAGGTAGAAGTAGATGCAGACGCCGGTCTGGTAGACCTGCGTGACGCGGCAGGTGACGAACGGCGGTCCCTTCACGCCGCGCGCCTCCGCCTCGCGCCTGACGCGCGCCTTCACCCGCGCGCAGAGCTCGAGCGCCCGACTCCACTCCACGGAGGTCTCGAACGACTCGGCCAGGATGCCGTACCTGAGTACGAAATCGCGCACGTAGGCGATGCCGAAGGTGAGCTGGTATCCCTTCTTGCCATTCTCCGAACCCGCCCGCATCGCGCCCCGCGCTCTCGACAGGCGTGCGACGGTGCGCATCTGCCGCGCGACCTCCTCGTGCGTCCCCTCGTAGAGCAGCGTGCACGCGACCATCGAGGTCGGGTCGAGGCCTCGCACCTTGGTGACGAACCAGCGCTCCGCCTTGCGCTTGAACGCCTGCAACCCCACGGCGGGACCGCGCAGCGTCTGGCTGAGCTGGAACTGGAGGTTGTCCACGAGGCGCACGCTGGCCGGCACCGCGCCGGAGCGCGCGAGGTCGTTGAGGAACGCCACGCCCGCCTCGAACGACGGGAAGAGGAGCGCGTCGTGCTCCGTGCGCTCGGGGAGCGGAAAGATCTTCACGGTCGCGCTCGTCACGATGCCGAGCGTGCCCTCGGAGCCGAAGAGCCAGCGCCGCGGGTCGGGACCGACCGACTCGCGCGGAGTGGTGGCGCCGCGACGGATCACGCCGCCCGGCATGACGGCCTCGAGGTCGACCACGAGGTCCTCGATGTTGCCGTACCGGTTCTTCTTCATGCCGCTGGCGTTGGTCGCCACCCACCCGCCCATGGTGGAGAACTCGTAGCTGTCGGGCTCGTGGCCCATCGTCACGCCGTGCACGGCCAACTGGTCGGTGATATGCCGGCCCACCGCGCCCGCCTCGATGCAAGCGAGGCGGTTCGCCTTGTCGATCCAGCGGATCCGGTTCATCCGGCCCATGTCCACGGCCACGATGGCACGCGGTTCGTCGCGGGGGCATCGGAGCGCTTCGGAGACGTTGGTACCGCCGCCGTAGGGCACCAGCACCACGTCATGCTCGACGGCGAGCTGGACGAGCTTCACCACGTCGTCGGTGGACCCGGGGAAGACCACGGCATCGGGCACTCGCGGCAGGCCGTGGTGCTTGATCTCGTACATCTCGTCGAGCGTGTGGCCGTGGCCGCGCCGCAGGCGGTCGAGCGGCTCGATACTCACATGGCCGCGCGCGAGGAAGGCCTCGGCCGCGCGCAGGAAGGCGGTCGGCGGCTTCGGCTCCGGCACGGGCGCCGGGAAGTGGCCGGCGGAGGCGGGGCGTTCGATGAACGGATTCGCGAGCACCGACCGCACCCATGGCACGAGCGCCGGCAGTTCGGTGCCACTCAGCGCGTAGCGCTTGCCGGTGAGCATCGCGTTGCCGTTCGGCAGCACCACGAACTGCGTGTCCCGGAATCCCCACGTGTCCGGCGAGAGCGCGTCGTCGCCGTCCGTGAGCGGCGGCCCGGGATCGATCCGCGGCGCGGTGTCCTGGCTCATCCGTGCGCGGGGTGTTCGCGCTCGACGCGCGAGAGCGGATCCAGGCCGGGCACCCAGCGGCGCATGCCGCGCTCCAGGCGCTCGAAGAAGTGCGTGCGCTCCAGGAGCGGATCCCAGAGGCCGATGGTGATGCAGTAGTGCGCGTTGTGCGGTTCGGTGTGGTGCACGTCGTGGTGTTCGCGGGAGAGGATCAGCCCACTCGCCTGGAGCCAGCGCGCCAGACGCGGCGGTGACTCCATGTGGGCCCACTTGTGGAACTGATTGGTGACGAAGACGGCCAGCATCATGAACAGCAGGAAACCGCCGAGCAAATGCGCCCACGCACTCTCACCCACGGGGAGCAGGAGCGCGGCGAACGCCAGGAACGGAAGTGAGACGAGTGCATTGTTCCCGTTCGCGGTGACGAACCCGTGGGCGACGATGCCGCGGGGATCGGTGTGATGCTCACGGAACGGGCGGATGAACCCGGGGCCGAAGAACGGGGTCGTCTCGGACCCGAAATTGTCCGCCAAGAAATGTA
>JAOUHR010000404.1 GCA_029884515.1 Gemmatimonadota bacterium | reverse complement strand
GACGATCTCGTCGTCCTCGTACACGATGCGCACCGGGATCTGCTCGGGGACCACGGCGCGCCCCGCCGGCGGAGGGATCTCGACGGTGATGCGCTCGGTGCCCGCCACGCGATAGCTCGCGCGCTGCCCGGCCGCATCCACCTGCACCTTGCCGGTGGCGATGAGCGTGGCGGCCTGCGTGCGAGAGCGGCCGGTGAGGCGCGCCACGGCGAGGTCGAGCCGCTCGCCGGCCACGGCGTCCGCGGCGAATGCGTAGGCGCCGGGGGCCAGTGGCTCGGGCGTGTGGTCGGTCACCCGGAGCCGGGCCGGTCCGCTGCTCCGGCCGCCGTCGCCGCCTCGCGCTCGGTCCGCACGCGCGCCTCCTCCTCGTGCCAGAGCACGATCGCCAGGAGCACCGCGCCCGTGCTCACCGCCATGTCGGCCACGTTGAACGTCGGCCACCGCCAGTCCCCGACGCCGATGTCCACGAAGTCCACCACCCCACGCGCGGAGCGGAGCCGGTCGATGAGGTTGCCGATCGCGCCGCCGCTCACGAGTGCCAGCGCCGCGACGCGCCACCGCGCGCCGGCCGGCGCCGCCCGGTAGAGCCGCCACATGAGCCCGAGCGCGAAGAGCGTGAGCGCGGTGAAGATCCACCGCGACCAGTCGCCGAGGTGCAGGCCGAAGGCCGCGCCGGTGTTGTACACCAGGGTGAGCCGCAGCCAGTCGCCGAGCACCGTGCGCGGCACGTACGCCGGCGTGAGGTAGGCGACCGCGAGGTACTTGGTGAGCGCGTCCGACAGCACGATCGCGAGCACCACGCCCGCGAGGCGCCCCGGCCTCATCGGCGCACGGTCACTTCTTTCCATCTTCCTCGCGTTGCTTGCACGAGATGCAGAACCGCGCGTGCGGCAGCGCGTCGAGCCGCTCGAAGAGGATCTCGCCCTTGCACTGGTGGCACATGCCGAACTCATCCGGGGTGCGGTAGAGCCGGCGCAGCGCCTGGTCCACGTGCCAGAGGAACCGCCCCTCCTTCGACGCGAAGAGGAAGGCCTTCTCGCGCTCCATCGCGTCGGTGCCCTGGTCCGCCATGTGGAACGAGTAGGCGCTCAGGTCGCCGTCCGCGCCCTGCGGCGTGTTGCCGAAGGTCTCGTCATAGTGGCCGAGTTCCTTGAGCACGCGCTTGCGCTCGTCCATCAGGCGCTTCTCGAAGTACGCGATCTGCTTCTTCGAGAGCGGCTTGAACTTCTTCTCGCCACTCGGGGTCGAGTTCGCCATCGTCAACTGTCCTTGGAAAGGGCGATGCGTGCGACGGGGCCGTCGAGATCCACGTCCGCGGCCGCCAGCCACGTTGAGGTTGCGGGCAGTGCCTCCATGAGGACGCACTCCCGGGCCAGGACTTCACCAGCGATCCACGCGCGATGCGGCCCGAGCGTGTCCAGCACGGACCGCGGCGCCGCGAGCGCGAGCCGGATCCGGTCACTCACCGCGAGGCCCGCTTCCTTGCGGAGGCGCTGCACGCGGCTCACCACCTCGCGCGCCATCCCCTCGGCGCGCAGCGCCTCGCTCACCGTGGGATCGAGCGCCACCGAGAGTCCCTCGCCCTGCTGCACCACCAGCGCGGTGGCCGCCCGCGCCTGGATGGTCACGCGCGCCGCATCGAGCGCCAGCGCGCCGTGGCCCGGCACCTCCACGGAGACCGTTCCACCCTGCTCGATGGTCCGGAGGTCCGCCTGCCCCAGCCCCTCGACGACCGGCTTGGCCGCCTTCATCGCGGCGCCCAGCACCTTGCCGAGCACGGGGAAGTTGGGCTTCCCCTCGAGCCGCACCCAGTCCGCCGCGGAGTCGGCGAAGCTCACCGCCTTCACGTTGAGCTCTGCCGCCACGAGCGGCGCGATCATCGCGTGCCACGCCGGGTCGAGCCCGGGCGCCACGCAGGTGAGCGCGGCCAGCGGCTGCCGCACCTTGATCCCCGCCTGCTCGCGCGCGGCCCGGCCCAGGGTCGCCAGCGTCCGCGCGGCGGACATCGCCTGCTCGAGTCCCGCGTCCGGCGCCGCCACCCCCGTGCGCCGATAGTCCGCGAGGTGCACCGAGGCGCCCGTGAGCTCCTGGTGCAGCCAGTCGGAGACGAAGGGCGCGAAGGGCGCGAGCAGCCGGCTGGTGACCACGAGCACCTCGTGCAGCGTCGCGAAGGCCGCGCGGTTGTCCGCGCCATCCACCGCGTAGAACCGCGCGCGCGAGAGCCGCACGTACCAGTTCGCGACCTCCTCGGAGACGAAGTCCATGAGCAGCCGCGCCGCCGCCGTCGCGTCGAACCGCTCGAGCCGCGCGTCCACCTCGGCCTCCACGGTCGCGAGTCGCGAGAGGATCCAGCGGTCGAGCACCGGCCGCTCCGCGAGCGCGGGGTCCGCCGCCGAGGGCGCCCAGCCGAAGTTCGCGTACTGCGCGAAGATCCCGCTGTACACGTTCCGAAGCGTGACGAGGAACCGGCCCGCCGTCTCGCGGATCACCGCCTCGTCGAACCGGCGCGGCACCCACACCTGCGAGCTCGCCACCAGGAAGAGCCGCACCGCGTCGGCGCCGTGGCGCTCGAGCACCGCGCGCGGCTCCACCGTGTTCCCCTTCGACTTGGACATCTTCTGCCCGGCGGCGTCGAGCACGAGGTCGTTCACCACCACGGCGCGATAGGGTGCCGCCCGCGAGCCCGCCGGCGCGCCGCCCTCGGCGCCCGCGTTGTTCGGCAGCGCGTCGCCCAGCCCGCTCGCGATCGCCAGCAGCGAGTAGAACCACCCGCGC
>JAOUHR010000403.1 GCA_029884515.1 Gemmatimonadota bacterium | reverse complement strand
GCGCGAGAGGGCGCCGAAGGGCTGGTAAGATCCCGCGTCGCGGGCCGTTAGCTCAGCTGGTAGAGCAGGGGACTCTTAATCCCAAGGTCGAAGGTTCGATCCCTTCACGGCCCATGCCGCTGAAATCCCGCTGCATGTGAGGGGCGAGCTCGATGCGTACCTCGACGAGGAGCGTCGAGACACGACTGGCCAGTGGGGTCGGCGTCGGCGAGCTGACGCTCATGAAGGAGTCGCGGCCGAGACGGCACGGGTGCCCGGCGAGATCGCGCGGACGTCGGCTCGCATCGACGCGATCGAGCGACGTTCATCCGAGGGTATCTCCAGCGATCCCGCTGACCAGTCGGTCCCACCGTCGAGCCGGGGACCGCCCTGTGATGCCCGCGTGACGAGGGTCCGCCAACCTTGTGCTCACCACGACGTGTCGACGGGGAGGTCACGATGAAGACTCACGACGAGCGCACGACACCCGGGGTGACTCCCTTCGATCCCGGGTGGGAGGAGTTCGCGGCTGCGAAAGAGCGATTCCTCGCGTCGCTCGGTATGGGCACGCCGGCCGCAGGGCGCCCGCCTGGCGAGAAGCCTGCGGACGCCGCCGCCGATGAGCCGAGACCCGTGCCGGTCGGTGCGACGCGGCGTGCCATCTGACAGGCTCGGTCCATGAGCGTCGAGGCGGTGCTCCGCACCCGGCTCCTGCCGCCGCAGCTACCCGTGGGGGTGGTGCGGCGCGACGAGCTCGCCGCCCGGATTGCGGAGGGTCTCGCGGGGCGCCTCGTCGCCGTCGTCGCGGGCGCCGGGTACGGTAAGACGACGCTGCTTCGCCTCGCCCTCGAGCGCATCGAGTGGCCGTGGACATGGTGCTCGTGCGACCCGCGGTTGCTCGACGCGCGCCTGTTGGTGGCCCACCTGGCGGCCGCGGTCTCGGACCGGTTCCCGGGGTTCGACCCGCGCTTCGCGTGGACCGGGGACCGCGAGCACGACGTGGCGGCATTCGCCGGAGAGCTCCTCGAGACGGTGCCCGAGCCGTTCGTGATCGCCCTCGACGACGTTCACTTGCTCCCGGAGGCGTCGGCAGGGGCCCTCGGCCCGCTGCTCGACCACCTGCCGCCCACGGTGCACCTCGCGATGGCCGGACGGGCGCCCCTGCCGTTCGGCCTCGGACGCCTGCGCCTGGGCTCGCTCCTCGAGATCGACGAGCGCCAGCTCGCGATGAGCGTCGACGAGGCCCGCGACCTCATCGACGCCATGGGCATCGCCCTCGACGAAGCGAGCCTCGAGAAGCTGCACGCGCGCACCGAGGGCTGGCCGGCGGGCATCATCCTCGCAGCCCAATCGAACCTGCCCGCCGAGGACCGTGCGCTGACCCGTGCCGAGTTCGACTACCTCGCCGAGGAGGTGATGGCCCGCCAACCCCCGGCGGTGCAGAGCTTCCTGCTCGACACCGCGATCCTCGGTCGATTCGCACCAACCCTCGCCGCGGCCGTCACCGGCCGCGATGACGCCGGTGACGTGATCCGCGGGCTCGTCGATGGGCACCTCTTCACCACCCCGCTCGACGAGGCCGGCGGGTGGTACCGCTATCACCATCTGTTCCAGGCGTTCCTGCGCCGCAAGCTCCACGAGGGCGACGGCGAGCGCGCCCCGGTCCTGCACGCCCGCGCCGCAGACTGGTGGCTCGCGGCGGGGGAGGTAGTGGAGGCCGTGCCACACATCCTCGCCGCCGGCGACGTCCGCCGGGCGCTCGAGGTGCTGGAGCCCGTCGCCGAGGGCATCGCGCTCTCCCCTCACGCCCCGACCCTGGCCGGCTGGCTCGGGGAGCTTCCCCGCGATGAATGGGCGGAGCGGCCCGGGATCCTCCTGGCGGAGGCGGCGCTCCTTTTCGGCAGCGCCCGCCACGAGGCGGCCTTCGCCGAGGCCGAGCGGGCGATCGCCCGGCTGGTGGCCGTCGGCGACCACGAGCGGGCCGCCGCCGCCCTCTTCCGGCTGCAGCAGTCGATGCTCACGGCTGGCACCGCGGCCACCCGCCGCGTCCAGATCGGCGCCCGCTGGCGGGGCGAGATCCGCCCAGAATCGCGGCTTCTGCCCGCGGCGCGGATTCTCCTCGCCTCCGCGCTCGCCTACGGCTGCAGATTCCGTGAGGCCGAGGAGGAGCTGGATGCCGCCCTCGCGCTCCCCGCCGCCGCGGGCTCCCGGGTCCTGCCGCTCTATGCGACGATCATCCGGGCCTTCTACATCGACTTCTGGCGCGGCTATCCGTTCGACGCCCTCGCCTCGCTCGAAAACGCCCAGCGACGCCTCGAGGTCCTCGAGGACGAGGACGAGCTGGGGTTTCTCCCGTTCGCCGAGATGCTGCGCTGCTACCTCCTGAACGAGCTCGGCCGACACGAGGAGGCGCTCGCCGCGGCGATGGGGTTGCAGGAGGAGCTCGACCGACGCGGCCTGGGACGGGTAATCCGCCGCTCGCGCCTGTGGGTCGACGCAACCGCCCTGTCGGCGCTCGGACGCTGGGAGGAGCTTCGCGCCACGCTACCACCCAGCCCTGCGCCAGTCGGTGACGAGGCGCCGAGCTCTTACGCCTACCGCTACCGCGCGCACCGGGCGCTCCTCGCCGCGCACGACGGCGACATCGACGAGGTGCGCCGTCAGATCCAGATGGCGCGCGAGGAGATGCGCGCGTTCGGCGCGGTGTTCGACGACGCCTCGTTCCTGGCGCTCTTCGCCCTCGCGGCCAGCGCCACCGGGCTCACCGCCGAGGCACACGAGCTGTCGCGCCGCGCAGTGGCCGCCGCC
>JAOUHR010000046.1 GCA_029884515.1 Gemmatimonadota bacterium | reverse complement strand
CTACGGCTCGATGGGCGGATGGGATCCCTTCGGCCCCGACCGGCTCATCACCCGGTCTGCCGGGAACATCCTGTACGAGTTCGACGGCCGCCCGGCGCTCGAACTCTACAAGTCCTACCTAGGTCCCCACGCGGACGAGCTCCCTTCGAGCGGACTGCTCTTCCCGCTGAGCCTCCGCCGCGCCGATGGCGGGCCCCGTGTCGTGCGGACCATCTTGGGCGTCGATGAGGAGGCCGGGAGCCTCATCTTCGCGGGCGGAGTGCCGGAAGGCGACTACGCGCAGCTCATGAAGGCGAACGTGGACCGGCTGATCGACGGGGCCCACGGGGCGGCGAGCGCGTGCGTGGCTCCCATGAGCGAGGGCACCGCTGACCTGGCCGTGCTCATCAGCTGCGTGGGTCGCAAGCTGGTGCTCAAGCAGCGCGTGGAGGAGGAGGTCGAGAGCGTCCGTGACGTGCTCGGCCCCGGCACGGTGCTGAGCGGCTTCTATTCCTACGGCGAGATCGCGCCATTCTCCACGTCAGCCAAGTGCGAGTTGCACAACCAGACGATGACGATCACGACCTTCAGCGAGCGCTGACCGCGTGCACAAGCTGCTCGCGCGGCAGGTGCGGAAGTTCTTCGGCGACGACCCGAAACTGCTCGACACCTTGGCGCCTTTCCTGGCCTCGGTCGACGCAGCCTACACCGAGGCGGACGCCGACCGCGCGATGGTCGAGCGGTCCCTCGAGGTCGTCTCCGGCGAGATGGCGGAACGCTACGCGAGCTTGCGCGACGCGATCGACCGCCATCAGGACGCCGCCCACGCCGTCTCGGCGCTGGAGGCGACCCTCGAGTCCACGGCGGACGCCATCCTCGTGGTGAACCGGGAAGGACAGATCCTGCATTGGAACACGAAGTTCGCGGAGATGTGGAGTCTCCCGCAGGAGCTGCTCGAGGAAGGGGACAGTGCGGCCATGATTGACGCCGTGTTGGAGCAGCTCGTGGACCCGAGGGGATTCCGGGAGACGGTGCGACAGCTCTTCGCGACGCCGGACCTCGAGAGCTTCGACGTGCTGCAGTTCCGCGACGGCCGGGTGGTGGAACGGTTCTCGCTTCCGCACCGGATGGAGGGCCGCACCGTCGGTCGCGTCTGGAGCTTCCGCGACGTGACCGAGCGTCGGCAGCTCGAGGAGAGGCTCCGCCAGTCCCAGAAGATGGAGGCGGTGGGACTGCTCGCGGGTGGCATCGCCCACGACTTCAACAACCTGCTCACGGTGATCCACGGCCACACCGAGCTGCTCGAGGGCGCGCTCGAGGCGGGAGACCCGCGGCTCGAGCACGTGAACGAGATCGGCGCGGCCGCGACGCGCGCGACCGCGCTCACGCGGCAGTTGCTGGCCTTCGGCCGCAAGCAGGTCCTGCAGTCGGTGGTCTTCGCCCTCGACGACGTGGTGGACAACCTCGCGCCGATGCTGCGGCGCTTGATCGGTGCGGACATCGCGATCGTGCGCCAGCGGGACGACGTGCCGGGCCTCGTGCTCGCCGACCGCGGCCAGATCGAGCAGGTGGTGCTCAACCTCGTGATCAACGCGCGCGATGCGATGCCGGACGGCGGCCAGCTGACGATCCGCACCGCGACGGTCACGTACGGAGCCGACGACGATCGCCCCGGCGGCGGGATCACGCCACCGGGCGAGTATGTGCTCCTCGCCGTCGCGGACACCGGGATCGGCATTCCGAGCGAGATCCGCGACCGGGTGTTCGAACCCTTCTTCACCACCAAGGAGCTGGGCAAGGGGACCGGATTGGGCCTCTCCACGCTCTATGGCATCATCAAGCAGCTCCAAGGCTTCATCTGGCTGGAGAGCGAGGTGGGCCGCGGCAGCACGTTCACGATCCTCCTGCCGCGCGTCCCGGATCCCGACGGGCGACAGGTCCCCAGCCTGCGCGCGACCACCGCCACGAGCACGGCCGTGGGATCCGCCGATCCCGGCGGCGGCTCCATCCTCGTCGCCGAGGACGAGGAGAGCGTGCGCCGGGTGATCGAGCGGGTGCTCAGAGAAGACCGCCACACGCTCCTCCTCGCGAGCGATGGCGACGAGGCCCTCCGCCTCGCCGCCGCGCACGACGGGCGGATCGACCTGTTGATCACCGACATCGTCATGCCCGGCGTAGGCGGGCTCCATCTCTCTGAGGAACTGCGCAAGGCGCACCCGGGCCTCCGGGTGCTCCTCATCTCCGGCTACACCGAGCAGGAGATCGGCCACCACGGCGTGCTGGACGCCGGCGTCGCCTTCCTTCACAAGCCCTTCAGCGTCGGCGCGCTGCGCGCCGCCGTGCGCGCCGCCCTGCGCGCCATCCGTGGCAACACGGATGGCGTCGCGACATCCTGAGGCGGTACCTTTGCCGGCGCTCGCCCTCTCCTCCGTCACTGGATCCCCGATGCTTCGGTTCCCTTCCCTCCGCGCTCCGCTGCTCGCGTGTGCCCTCCCGCTGGTGGGCGCCCTCGCGTCGCTGCTCCCGCTGGCGCCGCTCGCGTCGCAGCAGGCGGACACTCCCGTGCGTGCGCCCCTCGCTTTCCCCACCGATGACGCCGTGCTCAAGCGCATCTGGGAAGTCGGCATGGACAGTTCGCGCGTGCAGCAGCTCGCGCAAGTGCTCCTCGATTCCATCGGGCCGCGCCTCACGGGGAGCCCGGGCATCAAGGCCGCGAGCGACTGGGTGATCAGCCAGTACAGGGCGTGGGGGATCGACGCGCGACGCGACGAGTATGGCACCTGGCGCGGCTGGCGGCGTGGCACTTCGCACGTGGACCTCATGGGACCGCGCGTGCGGTCGCTCGAGGGCACGATGCTCGCGTGGAGCCCGGGCACCGGCGGAAAGGCGGTGACGGCCGAGGCGATCGTCCTGCCGAAGTTCAGGGACAGCACCGAGTTCGTGCGATGGTTGCCTCAGGCGAAGGGCAAGATCGTCCTGCTCTCCCCGGCTTGGCCGACGTGTCGCCCCTCGGAGGACTGGTACCGCTTCGCGACGGCGGAGTCGAAGGCGCGGATGGATACCCTCGTCTCGTCCATGCAGGCCGAGTGGGCGAGCGACAACCGTGACAGCACACGCCTTTACCGCGGCACAGGCAAGTCGATGGGCCTCGGCACCGGCACGCTGGGCATGCGGCTCGAGCAGGCGGGAGTCGTCGGCATGATCACGTCGCGCGCCAAGCTGAGCGGGTTCGGCATCGGCGGGGGCGGTGGGTTCGGGGGCGGGGCCGGCGGCGGACGCGGCGGAGCCGCCGAGGGGAACGGGAGCATGAGCGGCGGCGGACCGGCCGCGTCACTCGCCGCGGCCGGCCGCGGCAACCAGCCGCTCGGCACCGGCGGTTGGGGCACCATCGAGATCTTCGAGACATACAACACCGTCGCACCCGCCGTGACGCTCTCCTGCGAGGACTACGCGCTCGTCTACCGCCTCGCCGAGAACAAGCAGAAGCCGACGGTCCGCCTCGACCTCGACGCGCAGCTGCTCGGCGAGGTGCCGGCGTTCAACACCCTCGCGACCATCCGCGGGAGCGAGAAGCCGGACGAGTACGTGATCCTCTCCGCGCACTTCGATTCGTGGGACGGCTCGTCGGGCGCGACGGACAACGGCACCGGCACGCTGATGGCGATGGAGGCGATGCGCATCCTGAAGAAGTCGTACCCGAACCCCAAGCGCACCATCATGGTGGGGCACTGGGCGAGCGAGGAGCAGGGGCTCAACGGCTCGCGCGCGTTCGCACACGACCATCCCGAGGTGTTGCGCGGGCTGCAGGCGCTGTTCAACCAGGACAATGGGACGGGTCGTGTGCAGTCGGTGTCCGCGGCGGGCCTCACCGCCATCGGTCCGCACCTGCGGGACTGGTACGCCAAGCTGCCGAGCTTCTACACCGACAGCATGAGCCCGAACGTCGTCGCGTGGAGCTTCCGCGACATGCCGACGGGCAATCCGGGAGGGACCGACGGCGCCGTCTTCTCCTGTTACGCCACGCCCTCATTCGGCATGGGCGCGGTCAACTGGAACTACGGCAGTTACACCTGGCACACCAATCGCGACACGTACGACAAGGTCGTGTTCGATGACCTGAAGCACAACGCGACGCTCGCGGCGATGCTCGCCTACCTCGCGTCGGAGGACCCGCAGTTCATCGACCGCACCAAGTCGCCGGGCACGTGGCCGGCGAACTGGCCGGAGAACTGCGGCGACGCCCCGCGGAAGACGAACCCGCGGTACTGAGCGCGCGGCCGGCAGCGAGGGAGCACCTTCACCTGGCGGACGGGGAAGAGGGGTAGGTCCCTGCGCCCGGCACCGCGCTATTCGTCCAGCGCGGACACCTCGACGTCGGCCTTCCCCTCGACGTCGTAGTGCACGGTGACGCTCCACGGATTGCAGCAGATCTCGCAGTCCTCGAAATACTCCTGCGCGTCGCCGCCGCTCGGGTCGAGCGTGATCTCGACGGGCTCGCCGCAGTAGGGGCAGGTGACCGTCGCTTCGGTGTCGGCATCGCCGTCGCCGAGGGTGAAGTCGTCGTCGTTCGAGTCGTCCTGGTCGTCGCGCATGCCGCAAGTCTAATCGGTCACACGCAGGCGCGAGTCACCCCCCGCACGCTCCCGGATCGGCCGCCCGGTCGTGGGGTATGTCGCCCATGCGTTCGGAGAAACCCTGGCCGGGACCCTGATGCCCACACCACGTGCGCGCCGTCCCCTCCCCTCGCCCCTCGTCATCCTCGCGGCGCTCCTGCTCGCGGGTGGTTGCGGCGGATTCTTCCGGATGGGCCGTGACTGTCCCAACGGCGCGGTGGTGGTGGTCACGAACCACTCCCAGGACGCCGTGGATGTCATCCTGGTTCACGAGGGCGCCGAGATCACCCTCGGCGTCGCCACGCCGGGGAGCACGGTGTTCGCCCTCCCGGACGGGACGGCCAAGAAGGCCCGGTTCAAGAGCCGCCGCACAAGAGCGGGACCGCAGCCAGCCCAGCCCGGCGCTGGTCTCTTCCTGGGTGCGGACGTCTCGTACCAGGTGCGGTGCCGCTGACCGCCGCGTGAGTGCAGCGGCGATCGCGTGACGCCACCCGCTGTGCCGCTCAGCAGTCCTCGAGGACGGTGACCTTGTCCTCCGTGCTCGGCACCACGCAGATGAACTCGAACGGCGCCTCGAGCACGTCGTAGGAGTGCGGCGCGCCGGCGGGGATGAAGAGCGTGTCGTCGGGCTTCACCTCGTGCACCTTGTCGCCGATCCGGATGTGGGCGCGGCCCCGGAGCACGTACTGCTGGTGCTCCACGAGGTTCGTGTGCAGCGGCATCCCCCCGCCCGCCTCCATGCTGAACCGCCGCAGGGCGAAGGTCGTCTCGCCCTGCTCGGGGCCCACCAGCACCTGCATCGTCGTCGCCTTGCCCGCGCCGACGACCTTCGCCGGCACGGCGCTCGCCGGGCGGACGGTCGCGGGCTTCGTCATGCGCGCGCGAGCTGGTCGCCGATCGGGAGCGTGCGGATGCGCTTTCCGGTGGCGGCGAAGATCGCGTTGGTGAGCGCCGGCGCGACCGGTGGCACGCCGGGCTCGCCCACCCCGCCCATCGGGCCGCCCGCATCCACCAGGTGCACGCGCGTCTCGCGCGGCGCAGCGTTCATCCGCAGCACCTGGTAGTCGTGGTAGTTGCTCTGCACGGCGCGGCCGTCACGGTACGAGAGCTCGCTGGTCATCGCGTTCGACAGCGACATCACCACGGCACCCTCGCACTGCGCCCGCACGCGGTCGGGATTCACCGCGAAGCCGCAGTCCATCGCGATGTCCACGCGCGGGATGGTGACGGCCCCCTTGGCGTCCACCCTCACGTGCACCACCGAGGCGACGTAGGTGAGGAAGCTCCGGTGCACCGCGATGCCGAGCCCCTCGCCCGCGGGGAGCTTGCGGCCCCACCCGGCCTCGCGCGCCACGGCCTGCAGCACGCGCCGATGGCGCGCGACGTCGTTCGGATGCTCCTCCCACGTCGCACCGTAGTTGCCGACCGGCTTGCGCGCGCCCGTCCTCGTCATGTCGAGCACGCGATCCGGCCCGAGCGAGGAGAGGAGGAACTCGAGCGGGTCCTTCCCCGCCGCGTGCGCGAGCTCGTCCATGAACGAGCAGATCGCGAAGGCCTGCGGCACGTTGCTCACGGCGCGGTACCAGCCGATGCGCGAGTGCGCCGGCGCGCGACCGACCTCCACGCGCACATTGGGGATCGCGTAGGGCATGTCGAGCACGCCCAGGTCGAGCTCGTCGTTCGAGTGGTATTCCTGGCCCGGCGCGAACACCGACGCGATGGGCGGCGCGGCGATCCGGTGCCGCCACGAGGTGATGCCGCCCGTCGCGTCGAGCGTGGCCTCGATCCGCTGCATCGAGACCGTGTGCGGATACCCGTTCTGGATGTCGTCCTCGCGCGTCCACACCACCTTCACCGGCGTGCCGGTCTCCCGGGAGAGCCAGGCCGCCTCGCACGCATAGTCGGGCTTCGACTTCCGCCCGAACGCGCCACCCAGGAGCGTGACGTGCACTTCCACGTTCTCCTTGGGCAGCTTGAGGAAGGCGGCGATCGTGTCGCGGGCGGCCTGCGGGTCCTGCGTGCAGGTCCACGCCTCGCAGCGGTCGCCGGTGACGCTCGCCACCGCGGCCGGCGGCTCCATGGGCGCATGGGCGAGGTGCGGCACGTAGTACTCGAGTTCCACCTTCTTCGTGGCCGAGTCGAGCGCGGCCGGCGCGTCGCCCAGGTCGCGCACGATGTTCCCTTCCGCGCGCACCGCCGCCTCCAGCGCCTGGCGGTAGGACACCGAGTCGTAGCCGTCGTTCGGGCTCGCGCTCCAGGTGATCGCCAGCTTCCGCCGGCCTTCCATTGCCGCCCAGGTGCTCGTCGCGAGCACCGCCACGCCGCCGAGCGGGAGGAAGGCCGAGGGGATCGGCGCGCCCGGCACCTCCACGACCTTCACCACGCCCTTCACCTTGAGGGCCTCGGTCGCATCCACCTTCGCCACGGTCGCGCCGTACACCGGTGGGCGCTGGATCACGGCGATCCGCATGCCGGGCATCCGTGCGTCCTGGCCGAACACCGCCGTGCCGGTGAGCATCGCCTGCAGGTCGAGCGAGGGGACCTGCTTGCCGATGAACCGGAACTGCGAGGGCTGCTTGAGCGGCACCTCCTTCGGCACCGGGAGCGTGCGCGCCCGCGCCACCAGCTTGCCGTACGCGACGCGACGATTCGACCTGGCGTGCACCACCATGCCGTTGCTGCCGGTCACCTCGGCGGCTGGCACGTTCCACTCCGCGGCGGCCGCCGCCTCGAGCATCCGCCGGGCGGTGGCGCCGGCCTGCCGGTAGCGCGTGTAGTTGGTGCCGCGGATGCTGCTCGACCCGTCGGTATTCTGGTCGCCGTACTTGGGGTCGCCGATCGCCTGTTCGAGACGCACCGTGGCCCAGTCGGCCTCGAGTTCGTCGGCGATCACCATCACCATTGAGGTGCGGATCCCCTGCCCCATCTCGGAGCGGTGGCAGATGACGGTGACCAGGCCGTCCTCGCCGACGCGGACGAACACCGAGGGCTCGAACGCCTCGGCGAGGGCGCCATCCGGCGAGGCCTCCATCGCGTCGAGCCGGCGCACGCCGCCGGCGCCGATGGTGAGCACGAGACCGCTCGCGGCGAGCTGCTGCAGGAAGGTGCGCCGCTCGATCGTGGTGGGCGTCGTCATGGTCAGCGCCCCCCGGTGGAGCTGGCAGGCATGGCCGCGGCCGCCTTGATCGCCTCGCGGATGCGGGCGTAGGTGCCGCACCGGCAGATGTTCATCGCCATCGCGCCGTCGATGTCCGCGTCCGTCGGCGTGGGCTTCTGCCGGAGGAGCGCCGCCGCCGCCATCATCTGGCCGGACTGGCAGTAACCGCACTGCGGCACGTTCGCGCCGGCCCATGCCTTCTGGACGGGGTGGTCGCCGGCCGCGCTCAGGCCCTCGATGGTGGTGACCGACTTGCCCTCGAGCGCGGCCATCGGCGTCACGCACGCCATCATCGCGCTCCCGTCCACGTGCACCGTGCAGGCACCACACGCGGCGATGCCGCAGCCGAACTTGGTGCCCGTGAGCTGGAGGTCGTCGCGCAGGAACCAGAGGAGCGGCTGGTTCGGGTCGCCGTCGTAGGTGCGCGGGGTGCCGTTGATGGTGAGGCGCATGGGGAGCCCGGAGGGAGTGGGTGCGTGCCGTGCCCTTTCAAGATGCCCAACGCTCGCGGACGCGGAAAGGTCATGCGGCGCGTGCGGGCTCAGCCGCCGCCCAGGCAATCGGCGCCGCGCCTACGCCCGGCGGAGCCGTGCTCGTGGCGACGATGCCCCTCGTGCTCCTCGTGACGCGCCGTCGCGTGGGGGGTGGGGGAAGCGCCCGCGGTGGCGGTCCGGGCCGAGTGACGCGGCCGGGCGCGCATCAGCGCCTCGCGGCGAGCTCCTTGTGGTGCCACTCGATCGCGCCGGCGATGTCCGCCGGCGTCGCCACCACGAAGCGCAGCGCGAGTTTCGTGGCGAACCCGAGCTGCTGCTCGATCTCGAGCGACTCCGGGTCACTGACCGCCACGGTCAGCACCTTGTCGTCCATCGTGAGCGGCAGGGCGTTGAGCCGCAGCGCGACCTTCTCGGGGAGCAGCCGCACCGCCTCAGGTGAGACGTGGTCGAGGTTCGCGAGCTCGAGCCGGTACGACGACGCGACGACGATGGCGAGCTCGCCTTCCGCCATGTCGTTGCGGAACGAGATGCTGTGCCAGATCTCCTCGAGCGTGCAGTCGTCGGAGAGGTCGCGGGCGTCGGGCGGGTTGAGTTGAGCATCCGCGGCGAGCTGCACCAGCCAGTGGTGCGCGATCCGCTCGGCCCGCTTCCGGTCCTCGTCCGTCAGATCCGGCTCGGGAGGCGCCGCCGGCACCGGTGTCGGCTCCACCGGCGTCGCGTAGGGGATCGCGCTGCTGCGCCGGTCGTTCGGATACGTCGGGGTGACGACATCGATCTCGCCACTCAGGTGCTTCACCCGCTGCAGGTGCGACGGTCCCGGCACCTCGACGCTGTGCCGCGGCGTGCGCATGAGTCCGCCCCAGGCGTCGCGCGCCCGGCCCGGCGCGACCGTGCCCTTCGGGGAGAACACCTTCGCATCGCGCACAGCCTTCACACAACCGGCGTTCACCGCGATGTCACCGAGCGAGTCGCCGTCCTGCACGCGTGAGGCATCGAGCAGCGCGAGGAACGAGCCGCACCCGGCGAGGTAGTCACTCAGCCGCTGCTTGTGGCCGAGGAAGAGGTTGCCCTGGATCCGCGTGCCATCCTCGAGCAGGACGTCCACCGGGCGCGGCACGCCGCTCTGCGTGGTCGAGATCACGGGGAAGTCGCGGTGCGACGAGGACGCGATCACCACGTGGTCCGTCTGGAGCACCGCGTGGTTGTGCAGCTCTCCTTCGCGCAGCCAGACGGCGTTGACGATGTTGACCCATCCGTTCTTCCTCGAGGCGAGGTACGGAGCGAGAGCCTGACCGTCCGTGAGGTAGATGCCACCCTCGACGATGTCTCCATCGCGCAGATGGATATGCACGCCCCTCGGTCTCGATTGGATCGGCTTCGCACTCGGCGCTTTCGACATCGCTGTGGTGGGATGG
>JAOUHR010000402.1 GCA_029884515.1 Gemmatimonadota bacterium | reverse complement strand
GAAACGGTCAGTGATGTAGCGCTCTGGAGATCGCAGCGAAGCTCTCTGAGCGCTACATCACTGACCGTTTCCTGCCGGACAAGGCGATCGACGTGATCGACGAAGCGGGAGCGCGGGCGCGGCTCGCGGCACAGGTTCCACCGCCGGAAGTGGCGGACCTCAAGGCCAAGCTCGAGGGGGTGAACGCGGAGAAGGACGCCGCCGTGCGCGACCAGAACTTCGAGCGCGCCGCCGCCCTTCGCGACACGGAACGCGAGCTGCAGGGCCAGATCCGCGCCCGGCAGGAGGAGTGGGAGACGCGGCGGCAGTCGATCCGCCCCGTCTTGGGCGAGGAGGAGATTGCGTTCATCGTCTGCCGCTGGACGGGCATCCCCGTGACGCGCCTGCAGGAGGCCGAGACGGCGCGCCTGCTGCGGATGGAGGAGGAGCTCCACACGCAGGTGGTGGCCCAGGAGGACGCGATCAAGGCGATCGCGCGTTCCATCCGGCGGAGTCGCGCGGGCCTCAAGGACCCCCGGCGTCCGATTGGCTCGTTCATCTTCTGCGGCCCCACCGGGGTCGGGAAGACCGAACTGGCGCGCGCGCTCGCCAAGTTCCTCTTCGCCGACGCCTCGGCGCTCATCCGCGTGGACATGAGCGAATACATGGAGAAGTTCTCGGTCTCGCGGCTGATTGGCGCGCCCCCGGGCTACGTGGGATACGAGGATTCGGGGACGCTCACCAAGGCCGTCCGGCGCAAGCCGTACAGCGTGATCCTCCTCGACGAGATCGAGAAGGCGCACCCGGACGTGTTCAACATCCTCCTCCAGGTGCTCGACGAGGGACACCTCACCGACAACTACGGCCGCGTGATCGACTTCAAGAACACGGTCGTGATCATGACGTCGAACGTGGGCGCCAAGGACATCATGAAGAACCGCACGCTCGGCTTCGGGTCGGTGGATCCGTCGCAGAACTTCGAGCGGATGGCGGAAAAGGTGAAGGAGGAGCTGCAGCACGCCTTCAACCCCGAGTTCCTGAACCGGCTGGACGACACGATCGTCTTCCATCCGCTCACCCGGGAGAACATCGCCGAGATCGTCTCGATCCTGCTCAAGGACGTGCAGAAGCGCCTGGGCGACGAGGAGTTGACCCTCAAGCTCACCGACGGCGCCGTGGACTTCCTCGTGAAGAACGGGTTCGACCCGAGCTACGGCGCTCGGCCGCTCAAGCGGGCGATCCAGCGCTGGATCGAAGACCCGCTCTCGGAGAAGATCCTGCTCGCCGAGTTCAGTCGTGGCGACGAGATCGAGGTGGACGTCTCGGCGGACGGGGCCAAGCTCGAGTTCCGGGTCCCGGCGGACGCCCCGAAGGCCTGACCGACCCGCGCGTCGCCACCTCCTGAGGCAGCTGGAGTCCACAGGTCGACGGATGAACCTGTTGGACCCCTTCCCGTGTATATTCCTCCTATGCATAGAGTTTCAATCGTGGCGCTCGCCGTCGTACTGGCGGCGGCGCCGCTTGCCGCGCAGGATGCGGCCGCGTTCACCGGCCAGTGCCTCACCCCGGACTCCATCGATGTCCGGGGGCTGAATCGCGTGCCGCCGAGCACGGCGCTGGCGGCCGCGGGGCTCTCCGCCGGCACGACGCTGAACTTCCCGACCATCCAGCGCGCGATCCGGAACCTCTTCACGACCGGGGACTTCTCGGACGTGCGGATCGAGTGCGAGATCCCGGCCTCCGGCACGGGCGCGCACCTGGTGCTGACGCTGGCCGAGCGTCCGCTGCTGGGCAGCGTGAGCGTCGAGGGGCCGAGCAAGATCTCGAATCGCACCGTACAGGACCGGGTGAGCCTGCTGATCGGACGCCCGGTGGACCCGGCGCAGATCGCCGTGTCGATGCGGCGGATCGACTCGTTGTACCAGGCCAGCGGCTACTACCTGGCGCGGGTGCGCGCCGAGACCACCTCGCTCGGGGACCGCATCGGGATCGTCATCCGGGTGGATGAGGGGCGCCGACTCGCGATCTCGGGCATCACGGTCGAGGGCAACCAGGCCGTGAGCGATGCGGCGATCGCCGACGCCATGAAGATCCGTCCCGAGGGGTTCTGGTGGTGGCGCCGCGGCGAGTTCGACGAGGACAAGTTTGCCACCGACCTCGGGGAGAACATCCCGACGCTCTTCGCGCGGCGCGGGTACGCCGACTTCCAGCTCGACCGCGACACGCTCCTGATCGATCGCGAGCGGGGCAAGGCCCTGATCGAGCTCAAGGTCCGCGAGGGCGACCAGTATCGCGTGAAGGGCTTCGAGGTGGTCGGCAACCGTCGGTTCTCGTCCGACCAGATCACCGCGCTCTATCCGTTCACCTCGCGCGCGCCCTCCTTGACAGAGCGCCTGGGCTCGCTGGTGCGCCGCCGCGCCCCGGCCACCGACGTGTTCGACCGCACACGGTGGGACGAGGCGACGCAGAAGGTGAGCACGCTGTACAACAATGAGGGATACATCTACGCCCAGGTGCGTCCCGTGGTGGAGAAGAACCCCGCCGACTCGGCGGGCTACGTCCGGCTCCGCTGGGACATCGTCGAGGGATCGCCCGCGATCATCAACCGGGTCGAGATCCTCGGCAACGACTTCACCGTGGAGAATTGCATCCGCGACCAGTTGGTGATCATCCCCGGTGACGTGTTCAACCAGGACCGGATGATCCGCAGCTGGCGGAGCATCAGCAACCTCGGGTTCTTCGAAGCGCCGCTCCCGTTCCCCGACGTGCGGCCGGCGAACGACAACGGGGACGTGGACATCGTCTTCCGGGT
>JAOUHR010000401.1 GCA_029884515.1 Gemmatimonadota bacterium | reverse complement strand
CCGTAGTCGGGTAGCGCGGCAACGGGCGCTTCCGCGCCGGCGCGGTGAGGCCCTCCTGGTCGAGCCGCGCCTTGGTCTCGTCGAACGCCTTCTTCCAGAGGCCCTCACCCTCCGCCTCGATGGCGTCCACCATGCACTGCATCTTCCCCTGCGCGGGGTAGACGGTGAGCTGGCCGCGCGCCATCACCGCCATCCCCTCGCTCGGCGCGCTGGGGATGCGCGCCACGTCGCGCTTCCAGACCACGCACGAGAGTTGCGCGGCGGCATCCTTGAGCGAGAAGTACCAGTGCCCGTTCCGGTGCTTGGTGAGGTTCGAGACCTCGCCCTTGATCCAGAGCCGCGGGAAGGCGCCCTCGATCACGGCCTTCGCCGTCTCGGTGAGCTCGGCGACGGCGATGGCGGACTCGGCGGACTCCCCCGGTGCGTGCTGCACGCGCGCCCTCAGCCCTCGAGCGTGAGCTGCGCGGCGCGCACGGTGTTCGCGAGCAGCATCGCGATCGTCATCCGGCCGACGCCGCCCGGCACCGGCGAGATCTTCGACGCCACCTCGCGCACCGACTCGAAGTGCACGTCACCCACGATGCGGTAGCCCTTGGGGGCCGACGGGTCCTCCACGCGATTGATCCCGACATCGATCACCACGGCGCCCGGCTTGACCATGTCGGCGGTCACCATCTCGGGCTTCCCGATCGCCGCGATGAGGATGTCGGCGCGGCGGGTGTGCGACGCGAGGTCGCGCGTCTTCGAGTGGCAGAGCGTGACCGTGCAGTTGGCCGTCTTCCCGCTCTGCAGCAGGAGCGCTGCCATCGGCTTCCCGACGATGTTGCTGCGGCCGATGATCACCGCGTCCTTCCCGGACGTCTCGACGCCCGCTTCGGCGAGCATCACCTGCACGCCCGCGGGCGTGCAGGGCGCGAATCCGTCCACGTCGCCGGTGAACACCTTGCCCACGTTGAAGGGATGGAAGCCGTCCACGTCCTTCTGCTGGGCGATGCGGCGGATGACCTTCTGCTCGCTGATCTGCTTCGGCACCGGCATCTGCACGAGGATCCCGTGCACCGTCGGGTCGTTGTTGAGCGTGTCGATCACCGCGAGGAGCGCTTCCTCGGTGGTGGACGCCGGGAGGCGGATGGAGCGGCCGTTCATCCCCGCCTCCTTGCACGCGCGCTCCTTGCTCGCCACGTAGACGGAGCTTGCCGGGTCCTCGCCGACCAGCACCGCGGTCAGGCCCGGCGTGACGCCCCGCTTCTTGAGCGCGGCGGTGTCCTCGGCGACGCGCGCGCGGACCTTCGCGGCGATCGCGATCCCATCGATGATCTCAGCGGGCAATGTCGGAGGCCCTCTTCTCTCGGATCGCGACGACCTTGATCTGGCCCGGGTACTGCAGCTCGGACTCGACGCGGCGCGCGATCTCCTCAGTGAGTGATTGCATCCGGTCGTCGTCAACGCCGTCCGGATCCACGATGACGCGCACCTCGCGCCCGGCCTGGATCGCGAACACGCGATCCACACCCTTGTAGCTCGCGGCGATCTTCTCGAGCCCCTCCAGCCGCTTCACGTACGTCTCGAACGCCTCGCGCCGCGCGCCCGGCCGCGACCCGGAGATCGCATCGGCGGCCTGCACCAGCACCGACACCTCGCTCTCGTGGGGCACGTCGTCGTGGTGCGCCGCGATGCAGTTCACCACCAGCGGGTGCTCGCCGTGCTTGGTCGCGACCTCGACCCCGAGCTGCACGTGCGTGCCCTCGTGGTCGTGCGTCAGCACCTTGCCGATGTCGTGCAGCAGCGCGCCGCGCTTGGCCATCGCCACGTCGAGCCCGAGCTCGGCCGCCATGATGCCCGCCAGGAACGCCACTTCCTTCGAGTGGAACAGGATGTTCTGGCCATAGCTCGTCCGCCACTTCATGCGGCCGATGAGCTTGATGATCTCCGGATGGAGGCCGTGCACACCGACCTCGTACGCGGCCTGCTCGCCCGTCTCCACGATCCCCGCGTCGACCTCCTTCTTCGCCTTCTCCACCACTTCCTCGATCCGCCCCGGATGGATGCGGCCGTCGGCCACGAGCTTCTCGAGCGCCAGCCGCGCGACCTCGCGCCGCACCGGGTCGAAGCAGCTCACCACCACCGTGTCGGGCGTGTCGTCGATGATCACATCCACACCGGTCGCGAGCTCGAAGGCGCGGATGTTCCGCCCTTCACGGCCGATGATGCGGCCCTTCATGTCGTCCTTGGGGAGCGCGACCGCGGACGCGGTGATCTCGGCCGTGTGCTCGGCGGCGATGCGCTGCACCGCCAGTGCGACGATCTTCTTGGCCTCGCGATCGGCGTTCCGTTTCGCGCTCTCGCGGATCTCGCGGATCCGGTTGCCCGCGTCGGCCTCCGCTTCCGCCTCCAGCCGACGGATCAACTCGGCCTTGGCGTCCACGGCGGAGAGGCCCGCGAGCTGCTCGAGCCGGCGCCGCTCCTCGCCCACGAGCGAGTCCAACTCGCCTTGCCGGTCCTCGAGGAGCTTCTCGCGACGACCGAGCTCGCTGGCCCGGCGGCTCAGGTCGCGTTCCTTGCCGTCGACGAGGTCCACCTTCTTGTCGAGCTGCTGCTCGCGTTCGACGACCCGCTTCTCCTCGCGGTCCACTTCCTCGCGGCGGCGGCGGGCCTCGACCTCCCAACTCTCGCGGACCTTCATGAGCTCCTCCTTCCCGCTGAGGAGCGCCTGCTTCTTCGCGGAGTCCGCGTCCCGCTCGGCCTCCGCGACGATCCGCTTGGCCACCTGCTCCGCCGCCTCGCCCGCCGCGCGCCTGGCG
>JAOUHR010000400.1 GCA_029884515.1 Gemmatimonadota bacterium | reverse complement strand
GGTCGGGTGACGCCACGCTCGCCACCACGCGCGCCTGCGCACGCAGGTTGTCCACGATCACCACCGTGCCCGTGAGCAGGAAGAGCGCGTCGGGGGCCGCGATGCCGCGCGGCGGCGGTGCGTCGAGGCGCTCGATGTGGCGCACGGTGTCATACGAGAAGTAGCCGACGGCGCCGCCCCAGAAGGCGCCGAGCTCGGGCACCTCCGCCACGGGATGCGCCGTGAGCGCGGCCCGGAGGTCGGCGAAGGGATCCTCGGGCGCGTGCGCGCCATGCCACCCGCGCGCGGCGGTCCACGTCTCCACCACGCCGTCGGCGAGCCGCCAGCCCGCGCGCGGCGCGGTGCCCATGAAGGTGTAGCGCGCCCAGGTCTCGCCCCCCGCGGGTGCGGACTCGAGCAGGAAGGCGAACGGCGGCTGGCGCAAGCGGTGGAAGGCGGCGACCGCGGTGTCGGCGTCGAGCAGGCAGTCGCGCCAGACGGGCACGAGCACGCCGGCCGTGAGCGAGGCGCGGAACGCCTCGAACGTCAGCACGCGCCCGCCGTTGTCACCCGCCGTGCCGCCCACGATCTTCCGGTCATGCGTCCTCTGTGCGCCGCGCGCGTGGCGGCTCTGGTGGTGCTCGCGTTGGGCGGTCGAGCGGCCGCGGCTCAGGACGGCTGGAACGACGCGCGCACGCGCGAACTCGTCCTCGCCGCCATCGAGCGTCGCGCCGTCCAGCTCGCCGACACGGGACTCGCGGACTACACGGCGCGCGCGCACGGCTACATCACCTTCCTCGCGCAGCTCGGCGAGGGGTTCCCCGATCCGCCGGCCGTCATCAAGTCCGACGAGCTGATGGTCGAAGTCTATTGGGGCGCGCCGGACCGGAGCAAGCAACGCATCATCGGGCGGCGCGACACGCTGCTCCTGCCCACCGACATCAACTACCACCGCGACCACCTCGGCGTGGTGCAGAACAACTTCCCCGCGATCATCCGGCTCGGGGACGGCGACGAGGTGCGCGACGTGCCGCACCCGCTCTCGGCCGCGGGCCTCGCGACATACGACTACCGGGTCGTGGACTCGCTCGCGATCCGGGCCGGCGACCGCGCGATCGACGTGATGATGGTGAGCGTGCGGCCCAAGGACGACCGGCAGCCGGCCGCGGTGGGGGCGGTGTACATCGACCGCGTGACCTCGAGCGTGGTGCGCATGACGCTCTCGTTCACGCGCGCGGCGCTCAAGGACCGCCAACTCGAGGACGTCTCGGTGATCCTCGAGAACGGCCTCGTGGACGGCCGCTTCTGGCTCCCGCGTCGCCAGGAGATCGAGATCCGGCGCACGGCGACCTGGATGGACTTCCCCGCCCGGGGGATCATCCGCGGGCGCTGGGAGATCTGCTGCGTGGAGACGAACGCCGGACTGGCGCCCGCCACCTTCCGCGGCGGTCCGGAGATCACCGAAGCGCCGCGCGAGCTGCAGCGCGCGTACGCCTTCACGGGCAGCATCCTCTCCGGACTCCCCGCCGAGGTGCGCGCCTTCGACGCCGCCGAGGTGCGCCGCGTGCAGGAGTCGGCGCGGGAACTCGTGCGGGCGGGCGCGCTCGCGCGCACCCGGAAGACGGCACTCGCGGCGCGGGGCCTCTCCGACTTCGTGCGCGTCAACCGCGCCGAGGGGCTCGCGCTCGGGCTTGGCGTCACGCGCCAGTTCGGCGCGGGGGTCGCGGCAAAGGTCACCGGGCGGTACGGCACGGCCGACCGGCGCGGGAAGGTGAGCGGGTCGGTGGGGTGGACCTCGGCCGCGGGTCGCAACATCACGCTGGGCGCGCGAAACGACTTCGCGACCGTCGGGATCGTGCCCGAGGTGAGCGGGCTCCGGAACTCACTCGCGGCCCAGGAGTTCGGTTCCGACTGGACCGACCTGCACGCCGTGCGCGGGGTCTCGATCACGCTCGGCCTGCGGCCGCGGACGGCGGAGCGTTCCACCTCCCGGTTCACGCTCGAGTTCGCCCATGAAACGCAGCGCCCGCTGGCCGTGGCCGCGACACCCGTGACCGGCAGCTATGAGCCGGCCTTCCCCGCGATGGCCGCGCGCGTCCAGAGCGTCGGGCTCGGCTGGGTCGCGAGCGGTCAGGGCGAGGTGCCGGGCACGCGGTGGAGGGCGACGCTCCGGCTGGAGGGCGCGCGAGTGCGCGATCCCGCAGCCGGCGGGTCGGGCCTGCTCGCGCGCACGTCGGTCGACCTCGAGGCGCGTCGCCCTGTCGCGGGAGGCGCGCTCGACCTCCGGACGGTGGCCGGCGCCGTGACCCCCGGCACGGGGATCCCATCCCAGTTCCTCGTGTTCTTCGGGGGGCCGGTCACCGGCCCAGGATACTCGTTCCACTCCATCGCGGGCCGACTCGGAGTGTCGCAGCGGGTGGAGTACCAGTTGCGTATCCCGTTCGTGTCACTGAACTTGGGGAGGTTCGGCAGGGTGCCGTCGTCGCTCGTCGCGGCGCCGTTCCTGCAGGGGGTGTGGCTTTCCGCTGGACCGGTCGGCAAGCTTGCGCCGTTCCCGTCGGTGGGCCTGGGAGTGCTCTCGATGTTCGACGTGATCCGCGTGGACGCGGCGCGGACGCTCCGGGGGAACGGATGGCTCTTCTCGGTGGATGTCTCGCGCGACTTCTGGAAGGTGATGTGACGGGCCGTCCCACGACGCATCTCATTGTGACGCAACGGGAAGAAAGGCCACTTGGCCGCCCGTGTACCGGCCGTAGATTGCCGAGGTTGGCCTGCAGGCCCGACTCCGGATGGGAGAGCGATGGGAAGCTCGGCTAGACCCGCACGCGAC
>JAOUHR010000399.1 GCA_029884515.1 Gemmatimonadota bacterium | reverse complement strand
CGAGCTCGCGATGGGGTACGGTCGCGCCGGGCAGCCCGAGAAGGCGGGAGTGCTCCACGATGAACTCGCGGGGCGCTCCCGGACCGAGTATGTCGAGATCATCTGGCTCGCCGCCACCGCGGAGTGGGCCGGCCGGAGTGACGACGCGCACCTGTACCTGCGGCGGAGTGGCGAGGCGCACCAGCCCCTCTTCGCGCTCGCCGGGCGGCACGGCTTCAAGCTCTTCGTGCCGCAGTGGGAGCCACGTCGCGAGTACCACGAGATCCTGCACGAGTTGGGGTGGGAGTAGGGCCGGGCCCGGGCTCCCGCTCGTCTGCCACAGCATCGCCAGCGCAGCGTCACACCAGCCCACGAGGTGCCATGTCTCCGCTCTCCGATCGTCGAGCGTTCCTCCGATTCCTCGCCGCCAGCCCGCTCCTGGCCCCGCTCGCGCTCGGCGCGTGCAAGGGCGATGAGGGGAGCGAGGAGCAACTCACCGCCGCCGTCGACCGGATGGGCACCCTCGGCGAGCCCGACCAGGACCTCGGCGAACTCATCGCGAGCCCCGACAAGGCGCTCGATGTGTTCGACATGCGCGTGACCGCCCAGAACACGATGCCCCCCGCGCACTACGGCTACATCGCGACCGGCGTGGACGGGGACGCGACGCTGCGCGCCAACCGCGCGGGCTTCGACCACTGGCAGATCCGTCCGCACCGCCTCATGGGCGTGGAGCAGGTGGACACCGCGACGACGCTGCTCGGCACCGCGATGGAGACGCCGATCATCATCTCGCCCACCGGGAGCCAGCGCGCCTTCCATCCCGACGGCGAGCTCGCCACCGCGCGCGCCGCCAAGTCCCAGAAGCACCTGATGCTCCTCTCCACCGTCTCGACCACCTCGGTCGAGGACGTCGCCGCGGCACGGGGCGAGCCGATCTGGTACCAGCTCTATCCCACTGCGCGGTGGGACATCACCGAGAAGCTGCTGGCGCGTGCCGAGGGTGCCGGGTGCCCGGTCGTGGTGCTCACGGTGGATCTCCCGGTCTCGAGCAATCGCCTCTCGCTCACCCGGTTCATCAAGCGCGACCGGCGCGACTGCACCGAGTGCCACGCCGGCGGCAAGGACGCGTACGGGGAGGGGAACACGACGTTCGCGCGGAAGCCGATGTTCGACGGCACGGGGATCACCGACAAGGACTTCAACACGCCGATGCTCACCTGGGCGTTCGTGGACCGGCTCAAGCGCGCCACGAAGATGAAGGTGGTGGTGAAGGGGATCGTCGGCGCGGGGGACGCCGAGCGCTGCATCCAGCACGGGGCGGACGCGATCATCGTCTCCAACCACGGCGGCCGGGCGGAGGAGAGCGGCCGCGCGACGATCGAGAACCTCCCGGACATCGTGCAGATGGTCCGCGGGCGCGTCCCGGTGATCCTCGACAGCGGCATCCGCCGCGGCACCGACATCTTCAAGGCCCTCGCGCTGGGCGCCGATGCGGTCGGCATCGGCCGGCCCTACCTCTGGGGGCTCGGCGCGTTCGGGCAGCCGGGCGTGGAGCGGGTGCTGCAGATCCTGCGTGCCGAACTGCGGACCACCATGGCGCTCGCCGGCGCGCGGTCGCTGGCGGAGATCGCGCCGGCGAGCGTGGTGCGCGCCGGCTAGCGATCGCCGGTCAGCCCAGCACGTCCTGCACGCGCCGCACCAGCTCCTGCGGCCGGAACGGCTTGCTCAGCACGTTCGTCGCCTCCGCCACGATGCCGCGGGCCCCGAGCATCCCGCGCGAGTGCCCCGTCATGAAGAGCACGCGCGTCTCCGGTCGCGTGCCGCCGATCGTGTCGGCGACATCCTTGCCGCTCATGCCCGGCATCACGATGTCCGTGAGCAGCAGGTCGATGCGGCCGCGGAACTGAGCGGCCGCGGCGAGGGCATCATTCCCGTTGGCGGCCTCGAGCACGTGGTACCCGTACTGCCGGAGCGTCCGGCAGACGAGGGCGCGCACGCTCTCCTCATCCTCGGCGACGAGCACCACCTGCTGGCTCCCGGTGGGGAGCGGGAGCGATGGCGTGTCGGTCGCTCCCGACACCCGCGCCGGAGGCGCCGCCGCCGGGATGAAGACCTGGAAGGTGGCCCCCTCCCCGGGTGCGCTCGCGATGTCGATGTGCCACCCGTTCTGCTTCACGATGCCGTAGACCGTCGCCAGGCCGAGCCCGGTGCCCTCGCCGGGTCCCTTGGTGGTGAAGAAGGGATCGAACACGTGCGCGCGCGTGTCGTCGCTCATGCCGGACCCGGTGTCCGACACCCGCAGCACGACGTACGCACCCGGGTCCAGATCCGCCGCCACACCCTCGACGACCTCCTCGCGCGAGATGGCGATCTCCAGCCGACCGCCGGTCGGCATCGCGTCGCGCGAGTTCGAGACGAGGTTCAGCAGGATCTGGTCCACCTGTCCCTGGTCGGCGAGGATCCAGGACGCCGTGGGGGAGAGCGACACTTCCAACGCGATATCAGAGCCGATGATGCGTTGCAACAGGCGCACGGACTCCTGGACGACCACGTTCAGGTCGAGGGCGGCGCGCTTGATGATCTGCTGCCGGCTGAACGCCATGAGCTGTGCGACCAGGGCACCGGCGCGCCCCGAGGCCCGCAGGATCTCCGCGGCATCCGCGTGCTCCGGGCTGTCCACCGGCAGCGCCTGCGACAGCAGCTCGGCGTGCCCGGTCACGGCCGTGAGCAGGTTGTTGAAGTCGTGGGCGATCCCGCCGGTGAGCCGGCCGATGGACTCCAGCTTCTGCGACTGGCGGAGTTGGTCCGCCAGGCGCCGCTCCCGCTCCTG
>JAOUHR010000398.1 GCA_029884515.1 Gemmatimonadota bacterium | reverse complement strand
CATCACGTACTCGAAGGTGACCCGCCGGTCGAAGCGGGCGGCCGCGTCGATCACCTCCGCCAGCGGGTACTTGGTGTTCACGGGCATCAGGGTCTGCCGCAGTGCGTCCGTGGGAGCATGGATCGAGAGGGCGAGGCGGAACTGCTCACGGCGCTTGCCGAGCGCGACGATGCCAGGAAGGATGCCGACCGTGGAGACCGTGATGTGCCGTGCGCCGATCCCGAATCCCTTCGCGTCGTTCAGGATCGTGAGCACCGGGTCCACCGCCTTCCAGTTCATGAGCGGCTCGCCCATGCCCATGAACACGACATTGGTGGCGCGGATCGGATCGGGGAGGAGGGCGAGTTCACGCACCTGGCCGGCGATCTCGTGCACCTGCAGGTTGCGCGCGAAACCCATGGCCCCGGTCGCGCAGAAGGAGCACTGCAGCGCGCACCCCACCTGCGACGAGATGCAGAGCGTCATCCGGTTGCCGTCCGGGATGGCAACGGTCTCGATCGCCTGTCCGTCCTCAAGCCGGAAGAGGAACTTCCTCGTCCCGTCGGTGGAGCGCTGTTCCGTATCGAGGGTGAGGCGGGGCAGGGTGAAGTGCGCGGAGAGCAGCTCGCGGAATGCCGCCGGGAGGTCCGTCATCTCGGCGAAGCCGGGCACCGGCTTGGCCCACAGGTGGGGGACCACCTGACTGCCGCGATAGGTCGCCTGGCCCTGCTCGACGGCGAACTCCCGCAGCACACGCTCCGCCTCGGCGGGGGGCAAGTCCAGCAGATTCAGCATCTTGGACACTACCTGGTCCGGGACGCCGGGTCAACGCTGTTCGGCTACCACCAAGTGTCGGCGCCCGTTAGATTTACCCCTTCGAGATGAGACGCCTTCACAACCCCGTTCCCCCCAGGTCCAAGGTCGGCGCGGACCGTCGAACCGTCGCGTGAGAAGCGCGCGGGGGCCGGCGGCAAGCGACGCGTCGCCGTGGATGCCAGCCATCGTGTGGGCGGGGGTCATCCTCGTCGTGACGTCCTGGCCGAACCCGCAGCTGCCGTTCAGCGCGTCCGGCCTCGACAAGGTCGCGCACTTCAGCATGTACGGGATCCTGGGATTCCTCGTCGGACGGGCACTTCCGCGGCACCGCCTGCTCTCCGCGCTCGTCGCCGCGGCGCTCGGCCTCGCCATGTTCGGCGCGCTCGACGAGTGGCACCAGCGCTTCGTTCCCGGGCGGAGCGCCGACATCAGGGACTGGCTCGCCGATGTGGCGGGCATGGTCCTGGGACTCCTCCTCGCCCATTTCCTCCTCCTGCGGGCGCCACTGCGCCGGGATGCCTCGTCGTGACCGCTCAGTCCGGGCCGCCGCTCCGCACCACCCTCCGCAGCCACATGGCGGGATCGCTCCGCCGTCGGGACGTGGGCACCACGGTCACGCTCGGCGGATGGGTCCACCGGTCGCGGGACCTGGGCGGCCTCGTCTTCATCGACCTCCGCGACCGCGACGGATTGGTGCAGGTCTCGTTCAATCCCGAGTGGACCCCGGCGGAGGTGATCGCGGCCGCCGCGGCCGTCGGCGTGGAGAGCGTGGTGCTCGTCGAGGGCGTGGTGGCGGAACGGCCGGCCGAGATGCGCAACAGGGATCTCGGCACGGGCGAAATCGAGGTCCGCGCCAAGGGGCTCACGGTGGTGGGGCCGGCCACGACGCCGGCGATACCGGTCGCGCCGGCGAAGGACGGGAAGCTCGCCGCCGAGGAGCTCCGGCTCCGGCATCGCGTGCTCGACCTCCGGCGCCCTGAACTCGCGCGCAACCTCGAGCTGCGCCACCGCCTGATGCGGGTCACGCGCGGCTACCTGAGTGACGAAGGCTGCCTCGAGATCGAGACGCCGATCCTCACCAAGCCGACGCCGGAGGGTGCGCGCGACTTCCTCGTGCCGAGCCGGATGCATCCGGGCGAGTTCTTCGCGCTCCCGCAGTCGCCGCAGATCTACAAGCAGCTCTTCATGTGCTGCGGCTTCGACCGGTACTTCCAGATCGCGCGGTGCTTCCGCGACGAGGACCTGCGCGCCGACCGCCAGCTCGAGTTCACGCAGATCGACATCGAGGCCTCGTTCGTCACGCGCGAGGACATCCTCGTGCTGGCCGAGGGGCTGATCGAGGCGCTCTGGCACGAGGGCGGCGCCGCCGTCGAGCGGCCCTTCCCGCGCATGACGTACGCGGAGGCGATGGAACGGTTCGGCTGCGACCGGCCCGACCTGCGCTACGGCCTGGAGATCGCGGACCTCACGCCGGTGTTCGGGCGGAGCGAGTCCGCGATCATCCAGCAGGCGATGGCCGCCGGCGGGCGCGTGCGCGGCCTCCGCGTGCCGGGCGGCGCGGCGTGGAGCCGGAAGCAGGTGGACGACCTCGAGGCAATCGCGAAGAAGGCGGGCGCCGGTGGCCTCGTGCGCCTCAAGCGGGGCGAGGGCAAGCTCGAGGGGCCGCTCGCCAAGTTCCTCGACGACGATGCGCAGCGCGCGCTCGGCCTCGCGGACGGCGAACTGCTCCTTGCGGTCGCCGGCGCCGACGCGGTGTCGAACCCCGCGCTCGACCGCGTGCGGCAGGAGTGCGCCGCGCGCCTCGGCCTCATCGACGACGCCGAGCGCCGGTTCCTCTGGGTGCTGGACTTCCCGATGTTCGCGCGGGACGCGGCGACGGGCGCGCTCGCGGCGGTCCACCATCCCTTCACGTCGCCGGACCCCGCCGACATGGCCGCGCACCCGGACGCACCGGAACGATGGCGTGCCCTGGCCTACGACTGTGTGCTGAACGGCACCGAGTTGGGCGGCCGGGAGCAT
>JAOUHR010000397.1 GCA_029884515.1 Gemmatimonadota bacterium | reverse complement strand
TCGTCGGGTCCATCATTCGATCACACGTCGTGCACGCGACGCCCGCCAGACCCGCTCCCAGGGGCGTCGCAGGCCCCGGCCGCGCCCACCATCGCGCATCCCGAACCGCCGCACCGCACATCTCCGATCGAGATCAACCTCCGTTGCGCCGTCTGCACCACGAACACGTTGCACGACTCTTCACGACGTCGCCCCGTCACCGCCTGGCGCCAGTGCCGCGCACCACGCTTCGACCGTACCGCAGAGTTCATCCGGCCCGCTCCGGGCTCCGGGCCGCAGGCGGCCCACCCGCACGGACCTCAGCAACGACGACAACGCACGGAGCTCCGGCACGCGATCGGCCGCACCGAGAAGATAACCTGCCGACGTGTTTCCCAGCAGCGAGAGCACCGTCTCCTGTCCGAGCGCGGGCAATACCTCGGCGGCCACCGCCCGAGGGGCGGGGGGCTCCAACACGAGCAGGGCGCCGAGTGGCTCCGGTGCCGTCACGAGATGATATCCCTCGGCGAGGAGCGATAGCTTCCGCTTCTCCCACGTGTCCGAGAGCGGCGCCAGCCGCCCGCTGCCACCGAAGAGGAGTGCCTCGGAGTCCTCCCACAGGCGCAGCTGGTCATGCCCCGGGAACGCGAGCCACCGGCCATCCTGCTCGCGTAGTGCAAGCACATCGTCGGTGAGTACCGCGTGTCCGCGCGCGGCGAGCGCCGCCGCGAGCGTGGACTTGCCGGCCCCGCCCGCGCCCACGAACCCCACGGCCCGCCCACCGATCGAGACCGCGCTCGCGTGGAGCGCGAGCACGCCAAGGCGGCGCAGTGCGAAGCCGAGCACCGGACCCGTCAGGAACGACATCACGTCATCCATGGATAGGGGCGCCATCCACTCCACCCAGAGATCCGGACCCTCGGCGGCGAAGGTGAACGTGGCCCCCTCGCCGAACACGAGGCGCGGCGCGTCCCCCGACACGTCGCTCTCGCAGACCAGCACGGGACGTCCGTCCTCGGTCGCCTCCGAGACGTACCGGGCGGAGCGCGGGAGCGCGGCGAGCGCGGAAGGAGGCACCGAGAATCGGACCACCACGTCCGGCACTCCGGCGAGCGGCGCGCTTGCGAGCGTCGGCAACGCGGTGGCGCACCGAAGCCGCAGTCCGTACACCAAGTGGTCATGCATCGCAGGCACCGGGCGCGGGCTGTGCGAGCCACCGGTCGAGTTCGAACACGCGCCATGCCGCGAAGAGCACCTCGGGATCGCGCGCGGTGCGCAACGCCGACCGCCAGCACGGAATCGACACGAATGGGGAGACAAGGCCGGACACCGCGCGCTCCGCACCGCCCGCGGCGCGCCACCGCGCCACGAGGTTCTCGTGAAATCCCGGGAGCGTGGTCTTGGGACGGGCCAGCACGTCCGCCGGAAGCAGGCCGCGGAAGGCGCGCCGCAGCAGGTACTTCCGCTGGCACCACGGGATCGGCGGGAGCGCAAACACGTAGGCCATCACCCGCGGATCGAGGAAGGGCAGCGCGAAGCCGTGCGGACGCCCCATCACCGACGGATCGAGCGACGCGAACACGCTCTCCCAGAGGGGAGCGCTGAGCGAGTCCACGGCACGCGCACGTGTTGGGTGCCGCGCCTCCTGCGGCGCCACGGCGCGCAGGTGTGCCCGCGCGTCCGCGCTGAACCACGCCGGTGTCGCCGCCTCGTGCGCGCCGTGCGAGCGGCGCGCGCGGAGCGCGCGCGCGGTCTCGCGCCACCCGATCCAGGGGCGCGCACCGGTCAACGTGCGGGAGAGCCGCCAGGCACCGAGCGTCTCCGTCCACGGTCGCGTGCGGAGCAGCGTCGCGAGCGTCGGCGGCGCGAGCAGCGCGTCGCCGTCCTCTCCATAGAGCGTGAGCGAGCCGTGCGTGGCGAGTTGTGCGACCTCGGCGGACCAGGCGGCCAGCTCCGGTTCGTCGAGCGGCTCCGGCGTGCGGCACGTTGGGTCGTCGCAGTGGCGAAGCGTGACATCCTCCGTCCGCCACACCTCGTGCGCGAGTCCGAGCGCGCGCGTCACGTGCACCGCCCACACGCTCTCCTCGTCGGGCACCACGGGCTCACGCGTGGCCGTGAGCGCGTACAGCTCCACCTCGGGGCGTACGCGGCGTGCGGTGGCCGCGATCGCGGGCGAATCGAGGCCGCCGCTCAGCAGCACGGTCGCGCGCGGGACGCGCAGCCGGTCGGCGACCGCGGCCCCGAGGACCTCGTGGAAGCCATCCACGACCTCCTCCTCGCGAGCCACCAGCCTCGGCGCCGGCGCCGGATACTCCCAGATGCGGCGGCGCCGCGGTTCGGTCGCCCGCGCGTCCCACTCCCACTGCGTGCGCGCCGGGACGCGGCCGACCCCGCGTCGCGCCGTCCGCTCGAGCGACCAGGGCGCGCCCGACTGGAGGAACTCCGCCACCCAGACCGGATCCGGACCGACCTCCACACCCGGGAGCGCGGCGAGCACATCGAGGTCGTTGGAGCAGGCGATCGCCGACGCCGTCCGCGCGACGAACACCGACTTCACGCCGGCGGTGCCGCGCGCGGCGACGAGCCGCCGCGCGCGGCGGTCGAATGCGGCGAAGGCGAAGTCCCCGATGATCCGGGTGGCGGCGTCGGCGCCCCATGCCTCGAGCGCGGCGCCGAGCAGGCGGGCGTCGGTGCTGCCGGCCGGCGGCTCGTACCCCGCGTCTCGCAGGTGCGCGCGCAGCCGCGGCTGGTCGTCGAGGCGAAGGTCGCCCGCCACGATCCAGTCGTCGAGCACCAGCGGGAGGTCATCCTCCGCTCCCACGGCCGCCGTGAACCTCGTATGGATGGCG
>JAOUHR010000396.1 GCA_029884515.1 Gemmatimonadota bacterium | reverse complement strand
CTGCCCCGTGACGTGGAGGCTGGCCGCCTCGCCGGGCGCGCGATCGAGCGCGCGGTGGCGCTCGCGCACGCCGGCACGGTGCAGGGGATCGTCACCGCGCCCATCGACAAGGCCGCGCTCCTCGCCGCGGGCTACCCGTTCCCCGGCCACACCGAGATGCTCGAGGCGCTCTGCGGCACGCCCACCGCGATGCTGCTCGCCTCGCCGCGCCTCCGCGTGGTGCTCGCGACCACCCACCTCGCGCTCCGCGAGGTCCCCGACTCCGTCACCCCGGAGCTCATCGGGCGCATCGCGGCGCTCACGCGCGACGGGCTCCGCGACTGGTTCGGCCTCGCCGCGCCGCGGCTTGCGCTCTGCGCGCTCAATCCGCACGCCGGCGACCAGGGCCGCTTCGGCGACGAGGACGACCGGGTGCTCGCCCCCGCCGCGCGCGCTGCCGGCATCGCCGGCCCCTTCCCGGCCGACACCGTGTTCGTGCGCGCGATGCGCGGCGAGTTCGACGCCGTGATCGCGCCGGTGCACGACGTGGGGATGACCGCCATCAAGGTCGCGAGCTTCGGCGAGGGGGTGAACGTGACGCTCGGGCTGCCCTTCCCGCGCACCTCGCCGGACCACGGCACCGCGTTGGACATCGCGGGGCGGGGGATCGCCGACCCGAGCTCGATGGTCGCGGCGATCGTCCTCTGCCGCGAGATCGTCGAGCGGCTCAGGGCTTCGGCCGCATCTCGATGCTGAGCAGCTTGATCCGGCGGCCGTCCATCTCCCGCACCGTGAACTGCGCGCCGCCCCCGTTCACGCGGTCCCCCACCACCGGCAGCCGCCCCAGCAGCCCGAACACGAACCCGCCCACGGTCGTGTAGTCCTCCTCGGGGATCGTCAAGCCGAGTTCCTCGTTCACCTCGCCGATGTGCGCCTCGCCGGGCACGAGCCGCGCGCCCGCCGCCGCGGGGTCCGTCGCCGAGGGCGCGGGCGCCTTGTCGTACTCGTCGAGGATCTCGCCCACGATCTCCTCGAGCAGGTCCTCCATGGTCACCATCCCGGCGGTGCCGCCGAACTCGTCGAGCACGATCGCCAGGTGCTCCTTGCGCCGCTTGAAGTCGGCCAGCACCTCCTCCACCTCGCGCGAGCCGGGCACCACGTGCACGGGGCGCATGATCCGCTCGAGGGTGAACTTGGCCGGCGCGCGCCGCAGCGCCTTCAGGAGGTCCTTCGAGTGCACCATCCCCACGATGTCATCGATCGTCCCGCGGTACACCGGGTAGCGCGAGCGCCCCGCCTCCTCCACCACGCTGATCGCCTCGTCGAGCGTCGCGTCCACCGGGATCGCGACGATGTCCGTGCGCGGGGTCATCACCTCGCGCGCGTTCTTCTCGGAGAACTCGAACACCCCGCCCAGGATCTCCGCGTCCGACGTCGGCAGCAGCCCGCCCTCGCTCGCGCGCTCCACCAGCAGCCGCAGCTCGTCGGGCGAGTGCGGCGATTCCTCCTCGCTCACGTTGTGCTGGCCGAGCAGCCGCAGCAGGAGGTTGGACGACCCGTTCAGCACCCAGATGAAGGGTGCGACGATCCAGGCGAACACGAGCATCGGCGGCGCCAGCCACTTGGCGAAGTGCTCGGGATAGTTGAGCGAGAGCGCCCGCGGCGCGAGCTCGCCGAACACCACGTGCAGGTAGGTCACCACCGTGATCGCGATCGCCGCGGCGATCCCCACGCGCACGCTCATCTCGAGCGCGATCGGCAACCCCGTGAACCAGACCTCGAGCGCATGCCCCAGCGTCCCCTCGGCCACCCACCCCAGCCCGAGCGAGGCCAGCGTGATCCCCAACTGGCCCGCCGAGAGCACGCGTGTGAGATTGCTACGGGAGGTCGCCGCGAGGGCGAAGCGGGCGAAGTGATCGCCGGCGCGGACCATCGCCTCGAGGCGTGACCGCCGCGCCCGCACGAGCGCGAATTCCACCGCGACGAAGAAGGCGTTGAGGGCCAACAGGGCGACGATGGCGAACACACGCGAGAGCACGGACCAAAGCTACGGGGACTGCGTCATCGATCGCCAGTCGGCGAGCGATGCGGCGCACGTCGCCGCGGCGCACGTGCACGCGCCGGGGGAGGCGCACGCCCACGACCACGCCCATGACCACGCGCACCACCACGCGCACGACGTCGGCACGCGCCGCCTCGCGATCGCGCTCGCGATCACCGCGCTGTTCCTCGTGGCCGAGGTGGTGGGGGGCTGGCTCTCCAACTCGCTCGCGCTGCTCGCCGACGCGGGCCACATGCTCACCGACGTCGGGGCGCTCGCGCTCTCGCTCTTCGTCGCCTGGTTCTCGCGGCAGCCGGCGACGCCGAAGAAGACGTACGGCTACCTCCGCTGGGAGATCCTCGCCGCGCTGATCAACGGCGCCGTGCTCCTCATGGCCTCGGCCTGGATCCTCTGGGAGTCGGTGCTCCGGCTCCGCGCGCCCGAGCCCGTGGCCGGCGGCCTCATGCTCGCGGTCGCCACCGGCGGCTTCTTCGTGAACGCCCTCAGTGCCTGGCTCCTCCACGGCGGCCAGCACCAGAGCCTCAACATGCGCGGCGCGTACCTGCACGTGCTGAGCGACCTCCTGGGCTCCGTGGCCGCGATCACGGCCGCGATCCTCGTGCGGCAGTTCGGCTGGCTCCTCGCGGACCCGATCGCCTCGATCCTGATGACCGCGCTCATCATCCGCGGCGCCTGGCGCCTCGTGAGCGAGGCGGTCGACGTGTTGCTCGAGGCGACGCCGGCGCACATCGAGATCGGCGCCGTGCGTACGGCGATGCACGCCGTGCCCGGCGTGGGCGACGTGCACGACCTCCACGTCTGGACGCTCAC
>JAOUHR010000045.1 GCA_029884515.1 Gemmatimonadota bacterium | reverse complement strand
GCCGCCCTTCCCCGGCGTCACGCCCCCGACCACCTGGGTGCCGTACTCCATCATCTGCTTCGTGTGGAACGAACCGTCCCGGCCCGTGATGCCCTGGACGAGGAGCTTCGTGGACTTGTCGATGAAGATGCTCACGCGGCCTTCCCCCCCTTGGCGAGCTTCACCGCCTGCTGGACGGCCTCGTCCATGTCGTTCGAGGCCGAGAAGCCGTTCGTCTTGAGGATCTGCATCGCCTCCGCCTCGTTGGTGCCGGTGAGGCGGATCACGAGGGGCACCTTGAGCGGGTTCGCCTTGGTGGCCGTCACGATGCCGTTGGCGACGTCATCGGTGCGCGTGATCCCGCCGAAGATGTTGAACAGGATCGCCTTGACGTTCTTGTCGGCGGTGATGATCCGGAGCGCCGCGACCACCTTGTCGGGGTTCGACGACCCGCCGATATCGAGGAAGTTCGCGGGCTCGCCGCCGTAGTACTTCACGAGGTCCATGGTGGCCATCGCCAGGCCGGCACCGTTCACGATGCAGCCCACGTCACCGTCGAGCTTGATGAAAGTGAGGTTCGCGTTGCGCGCCTCGACCTCGCTCGGCGCCTCGCTGCTCTCGTCCCGCAGCGCGGCGATCGCCGGCAGTCGGTCGAGTTCGTTGTCGTCGATGACCATCTTGCCGTCCACCGCGACGAGCTCACCCTGCGGCGTCACCACCAGCGGATTGATCTCGGCCAGCGAGCAGCCGCTGGCCATGAAGGCAGCGTAGAGCTGCTGCATGATCCGCGCGGCGGCGCGGGCCTGCTTGACGTCACCGTAGAGGAAGAAGCCCATGCGCATCGCGTCGTACATCGGAAGGCCGTAGCGGACGTCCACCGGCACGTACAGGATGCGCTCCGGCGTCTCGGCGGCGACCTGCTCGATGTCGATCCCGCCGGCGGCGGAGACCATGAACACGGGCTTCTTCGTCGCGCGGTCGATGATGATGCCGACGTACGCCTCGCTGCCGATGTCCGCCGCGACCGTCACGAGCACCTTCTCGACAGTGAGGCCCTTGATCTGCATCCCGAGGATCGCGGTGGCCTTCTCCTTCGCGTCGGCGGGAGTCTTGCAGAACTTCACGCCGCCCGCCTTGCCGCGCCCGCCGGCATGGACCTGCGCCTTCACCATCACGGGCACGCCGTACTCCTTGGCGATCGCTTCGGCGGCTGCAGGAGTCGTCGCGACCTGGCCCGGCGGGATGTTCACGCCCTGCGCGCGCAGGATCTCCTTCGCCTGATACTCGTGGATGTTCACACGATCTCCGGTAAGTGGAAGTGCAATAGCCTCGAAAGGTAACGGAGGCGACACCCCGCACGGTAGGAGACCGCTACCGGCGCATCTCGATGGAGGGCCGGAAGGTGGGCGCACGCCGCGCCCGCATCCGCTGTTCGAAGGCGTAGGCGATGCGGAGGAGCGTGCCCTCGCTCCACGCGGGACCCATGATGAGCATCCCGACCGGGAGGCCGGCGACCTCGCCCGCCGGCACCGTGATGCTCGGATACCCGGCGGCGGCGGACACCACGTAGCTCCCCTGCACCGTGTTGTCGCCGAGCAGGACATCGATCAGCCAGGCCGGCGACTCCGTGGGTGCGACGATGGCGTCGAGCCTGTGCCCCTGGATCGTCGCATCGATGCCCTGGGTGCGCGCGAGCTGCCGCACCACGAGCAGCGTCCTCTGGTACTCGGGACTCGAGAGCGGTCCCTTCCGATCGGCGTACTCGAAGGTCTCCTGGCCGAACCACTCGAGTTCCCGGTCACTGTTGCGGGAGTTGAACGCGATGAGATCCTTGAGCGACTTGATCGGCGACTTCGGCCCGAGCGAGGCGAAGTACCCGTCGAGCCCCGCCTTGAGTTCATAGGCGAGCACCTCGGCGTCGAACGTCCAGACGCCGTCAGCGGTGTCGATGTCGGCGGGGTCCACGAGCACCGCGCCTGCCGAGCGCATCACGTCGAGGGCGAGCCCTATCGTTCGGTCGGCGACGACGCTCGTGCCGAAGAGGTTCCGCGCGACACCGATCCGCGCGCCGCGCAGGCCGTCGGGATCCAGGAACCGCGTGTAGTCCTTCTCGGCGTACTTCGCGGCGTCGGCGGTCGCCGGGTCGGCCTGGTCGGGGCCGGCGATGGCGGAGAGCAGGATGGCCGCGTCGCGCACGGTGCGCGTCATCGGGCCGATCGAGTCCTGCGTGACGGAGACCGGGATCGTCCCCGCGCGGCTCACGAGGCCGACGGTGGGCTTGAGCCCGACGATGCCGCAGATCGCCGCGGGGCTCATGATCGAGCCCATCGTCTCGGTGCCGAGTGCGGCCGGCGCGAGGTTGGCGGCGACGGCCGCGGCCGTTCCCGAACTCGACCCGCCGGCGCTCCGGTCGAGCGCATACGGGTTCTTCGTCAGGCCACCGCGTCCGCTCCACCCGCCGATCGCGCCACGGCCGCGCGCTGCGGCCCACTCGCTCATGTTCGACTTGCCCAGGATCAGGCAGCCGGCCTCGCGCAGGCGCGCCACGACGAAGGCGTCGTGCGCGGCGATGTTGCCAGCGAGCGCGAGCGAGCCGGCGCTCGTGTGCAGCCGGTCCGCGGTGCCGATGTTGTCCTTGAGAAGGATCGGGATGCCGTGCAGCGGGCTCCGCGGGCCCGTCAGGTCTCGTTCCTCGTCGAGCGCGTCCGCAAGCGCGAGCGCGTCTGGGTTGATCTCGAGGATGGCGTTGAGACTTGGGCCGCCGCGATCCACCTTCTCCACCGCCTCGAGGTACCATTCGACCACCGTGCGCGAGGTCCACCGGCCGTTCGCGAGACCCTCCGAGAGCTCGCTCAACGTGATCTCAAAGAACTCGGGGGCGCCGTCCACCGCTGACGCCTTCGCCAGACCCCCGGTCGGTGTCGAGACCGAGGAGACGCCACCCGAGTTGGCGCCGCCACCGTGGGCACCCCCCACCTCTGCCCGCAACGCCGGTGCGAGCGCCGCGCTGGCGATCAAGACGCCAGCCTTGCTGACGAACGACCTGCGGTCGAGCGGACGCTCGTCGGAGGAGTCGGTGCTCACGGAATGCACGAAGGAGAAGGTGGCGGGGCGGACGATGGTGTATCTACGCGCGGTGCAGACGAACGTTAACCCGAGACGCTCGAGCGAGTTCCCATCCTGGGCACCCTTGGGCACCGTCCCTTGTCAGTCTCGGTCCAGTTCATGGCACTGGACGGCCAAGGAGCCGGCCGAGCGCCGCCCACGCGTCCCCGTAGGCACGCCAGTCGCCGGCGCGGAGCGCGGCGGCCATCGCGTCGTACAGCGCGGCGACCCGCATGCGGAACACGCCGGCGGGCAATGCGCGTCCGGCTGCGTCCGCGGGGACGCCGAGCGCCGCCGCGAGCGTGCGGCCAGTGCGTGGACGGTCGTTGAGGAGGAGCGCGACGCCCGCCAACCTCGGCGGGCCGTCGGGGGGCCACTGGTAGAAGGACTGCGAGAAGAGGACCCCGCTCGCGAGCGGCGTCGCCTGCACCCGCCCGCGCCGCGCGTGCGGCAGTGACCGGCCGAACCCGCCGGAGTCGGCAGCCGCCTGCAGACGTTCGAGCGTGGTGGTCCAGCGCGGTCCCGTGCCCACCGGGTGGAGCTCGGTGCGCGGCGCCATCCCACCGCGGGCCACGAGGAGGCCCGTGATCCGGTCCTCGCGATCCACCACGACCACGCTCCAGCCGAGCGTGCCGTCATCGTCCAGCTGGAAGAGCGGCGCGCTCCCGGCCGCGAGATCCACGTCGGCATCATCCACGCGCGCGAGCGTGCGCGTGGCCAGCGTGTCCACGAGCACTCCGGTGCGCCCGAGGACAGTGCCCTGCACCGCCGCCCAATCGATCGCGGGTGGCAGTGCGCTCCGCATCCAGGCGGGAATCGACTCGCGCGCGCCGAAGAGCGCCGGGAAGATCCGCATCCAGCTGCGCGTCACCGGATCCGGATCGACGACGGGCACGAGGAGCACACGTCCCGTCTGCGCCTGGACCACCGCGGTGGCCGCGTGGCGCACATAGTGTGCCGTGACGCCCTCGAAGGTGAGGCGCTCGGCCAGCGGGTAATCGCGCGAGACCGCGAAGAGCTCTGCGATCCAGTAGAGCGAGTCGCCCCGCACCAGCGGCGCGATGGTCGGCCCCACGACGAAGAACGGCGCCACGGCCGCAAGGCGCTCGCGTACGTCCCGGTGCACGACGATACGGGGACGGACGGAGGGCGGCTCGTTGAAGAAGAGCCGTGGCGTTCGCTGGTCCCACGCGTGGGTGAATCGCCCGAACGCATCATCGAACGGGGGGGCCGCGATGCGCCCGGCGCTGTCGGGCACGATCGCGTAGCGCGACGCCCCCGGATGGACCAGCACCGCGGCGACGCCACGCATGACGAGTCCGCCGGCGGCGACCGGTGTGCCCGACTCGTCGGCGGCAGCGGCCTGCATGCGGTCCCCCGGCCACGCCGCGCCGATCGTCGTCCCCGGCGGCGCCTCGCGCAGCAACACTGCCTCGAGGCCTGCCGTCCCGCCCTGCCAGGCGAAGGCCGCCACGTCGGTGCCGCGGCGCTCGAGCTCCAGGTACCGCACGAGGGCCGCCGCGTCCCACGTGCTCACCCGTCGCGCCGCGCGGACGGAGTCGAGGACGCTCAGTTGGAGGGTCTCGGGGCTCGCGATGGCGTCCACCCCGAACGCGCGGCGCGAGTAGAGCGTGCGCGCGGAGAGGTAGGGGCGTTCGCGCGCCGCCGCCTCGCGGCCACTCCCCTCGCCAGCGGCCACCGCCGGCAGGATCAGCCGCATCACGGGTCCGGCGAAGAGGAGCGCCGACACGAGTCCGAACGCGACGCGCAGATGCCCCCGCCAGGCCGACCAGGCGAACACCACCGCGGCCGGAAGTGCTGCGAAGGCCACGATCACGAGGTACGGCATCAACACCCGGTGGTCGAACGCCGAGAAGTAGCTCGGCGCCTCCACCCAGCTCGTCGTGGTGCCGCCCTCGATCAGGAGCGTGAGCCGGTCGAGTCGCCAGTTCCAGCTCACGAGCAGGATCACCACGCCGCCGAGCACGCCGAGATGGCGCCGGACCCAGGTGGAGACGTGGAGGCCGCGTTCGTCCCACCGGATGCTCGGCGTGAGCGCATAGAGGGCGAGCACGAGCACCACGGTGAGCAGCACGAGTGCGCCGACGAGATGGTTCCAGAGCCGCTCGAAGGGCAGCCAGTACACGAAGAAGCCGAGGTCGCGCTCGAGGTACGGGTCGAACTCGGCGAACGGTGTGCCGTCGAACGCGAGCCGTGCCACCGTCCAGTCGATATCGACGAGCATGAGGGCGAGCGCGATCAGGCCGGCGCCGCCGAGCGCGACGAGCGTGAGGCGGCGCGTTGGGATCGCCTCGCCGAACTCGAGGTTCCCCACCTGCCGCGGCAGCACCAGCGAGACGATCGACTGCCGCACCGCGAAGAGGTTGGCGAAGACGAAGGCGAAGGCCGTGCTGAAGATCGCGGCCCGGAGCACCACGGTGGTGATGAGGTCCGTGCGCCAGACCGCATCGCTGCCGAGCGCGTGGTGGAACGCCCAGTCCCCGTAGAGCGCCGCGAGCCATCGCCCGCCGAGGAGGGCGAGCGCGACACCCGCGACGAGCCAGAGTGCGCCGCGCCGCGCGGTCACCTCAGTGTCCGGATCCCGAGCCCACGGTCACGCCCATGGTGGCGAGCCACCCCTCGACCTCCCGCCGCAGCTCGGCGAGCCGCGTCTCGGAGTCCGCCTCGAAGCGGAGGACCAGGATGGGCTGCGTGTTGGAACTGCGGATGAGCCCCCACCCGCCGTCGAAGAGGATCCGCACGCCATCGACATCGGACACCTCGTACTTGGCGGAGAAGTGCGCGAGCGCTTGGCGCACCACGTCCTCCTTGCGGTCGTCCGGGCAGTCCACGCGCATTTCCGGTGTGGAGACGAATCGCGGCACGTCGGCCAGGAGTTGCTTCACCGTCCGGCCGGAGTCGGCGAGGATGCGGAGCAGGCGCGCGGCGGCGTAGAGCGCATCGTCGTGCCCGTAGAAGCCCTCGGAGAAGAACATGTGCCCCGACATCTCACCGGCCAGCGGCGCGTGCATCTCCTTCATCTTCTCCTTGATGAGTGAATGCCCGGTCTTCCACATCACTGGCGTGCCGCCCGCTTTCGTGATGCCGTCGGGGAGCGCCTGCGAGCATTTCACGTCGAAGATGATCGCTTGCCCCTTGCCGGTGCGCGCGAGCACGTCGCGGGCGTACACGAGCAGGAGGTAGTCGCCCCAGATGATCGTGCCGTCGCCATCCACGATGCCGATGCGGTCGGCGTCGCCGTCGAATCCGATACCGACCTCGCTCCCGGTCTCGCGCACGCTGCGGATGAGGTCCTGGAGGTTCTCCACCACCGTGGGGTCGGGATGGTGGTTCGGGAAGGTGCCGTCGCTCTCGGCGAAGAGCATGGTCGGCTCGAGCCCCAGTGCGGCGAAGAGCTGGGGCGCGGCCACCGCCCCGGCGCCGTTGCCGCAGTCGATCACGACCTTCATCCGCGGGGGGAGCGTGCCGATCCGCTCCCGCATGTCGGCAACGTAGCGGTCGATCACTGCCTCCCGGCGGACCTTGCCCGCGCCCGTCGGGAATCGTCCGGCCGCGATCACGTCGCGCAGGTGGGTGATCGCGGCCCCGTGCAGCGACCCCGTGCCGACGCAGCACTTGAAACCGTTGTACTCGGGAGGGTTGTGCGAGCCGGTGATCTGGATACCGGCGACGACGTCCAGCCTGTGCAGGCTCCAGTACAGGAGCGGCGTTGGCACGATGCCGATGTCCACCACATCCACGCCGGAGCCGGTGAGGCCGCGCACGAGGGCGTCGTGGAGCGCCTGGCCGCTGGGTCGGTTGTCGCGGCCGACGGCGACGGCGCCACGGAGCCCGCGTTCGGCGAGAATCACCGCGTAGCCGCGGCCGATCGCCTCGGCGGCCTCGAGGGTGAGGTCCTGGCCGAAGACGCCACGGATGTCATAGGTGCGGAAGATGCCAGGTGCGATCATGTCAGGTCGGGGAATCGAGGGGTCCGGATGCGACGCGGGGCGCCCCTGAGCGCCCCGGTACAACCTGACCGCCAGCCACCCGCCCCGCCACTGGCGGCGGACCGTCCCGTGGGATCCACGGCGGCGGGGGCTAGGGTCGCAATCCCGGCGGCAGACCCATGCCGGTGGTGGGCGAATACGCGTGCGGCACCAGCCCGTTCTCGCTGCTGAAGCGCACGAGCTGCGATGGGAAGAGCCCCAGCGCGAGGATGAGCACGGCGGTCACCGCAACCACGGTACGCGTCATCGTGCCCATCGCGGGCACCTCGCGAGCGCCCTCCGGTCGCGGCGACATGAACATCGCGCGCACCACCTGCAGATAGTAACCCGCGGAGATCACCGAGGTGAGCACCACCGCGACCGCGAGCGGGACGATGGCGGTGATGGCGCCGAGCGCGGCCTGGAGGAGGTACCACTTGGCGAAGAACCCGATGCCGCCGAAGACGGGGAAGCCGAGGAGCGCAAGGAGGTACACGGCCATCGCCACTGCGAGCCAAGGGCGCGTGTGCCAGAGCCCCTCGTAGTCCGCGATGAGGGCCGGCTCGTCGCCCCCGGGCTGCAGCGTCATGACGATCGCGAAGGCGCCGAAGGTCGCCAGGCCGTACGCGAAGAGATAGAAGATCATCGCGGTGGAGCCCATCGCCGTGCTCGCCGCGATGGCCACGAGCAGGTAGCCGGTGTGCACGATGCTCGAGTACGCGAGCATCCGCTTGATGTTCCGCTGCGAGAGCGCGACGACGTTGCCCACGAACATCGTGAGGACGGCCAGCGCGCTGATCGGGAGGATCCACGAGGCGGTCAGGAAGTAGAGCCCCTCGTACCAGATGCGGAGGAAGGTCGCGAAGGCGGCTGCCTTCACCGAGCCCGCCATGAAGGCCGTCACCGGCGTGGGGGAGCCGTCGTACACGTCCGGGGCCCACATGTGGAACGGCGCGGCCGCCACCTTGAACCCGAGCCCGACGAGGAGGAGCCCCGTGCCGACGAGGAGCATCGGGTTCGTGTAGAGCTTGAAGTGGACGATCCTCCCGCCGATGTCGACGATCTGCGTGGAGCCGGTGGCGCCGTAGATGAGGGCGATGCCGTAGAGCAGGAAGCCGGTCGCGAAAGCGCCCAGGAGGAAGTACTTGAGCGAGGCTTCCGCGGCGCGCGCGCGCCGCCGGTCGATACCGGCGAGCACGTAGACGGCGACCGACATGATCTCGATGCCGAGGAAGATCACCATCAGGTCGCGGCCGGCGGCGAGGATCATCATCCCCGCCGCGGCGAAGAGCACCAGCACGTGCGTCTCCGCGGCGGTGATCTCGTCGCGGACATTCTGCTCGATCGAGAGCGCCACCGTGGCGAGCGCGCCAAGCAGGATGATGAGGTCGAGCGCCCAGCGGAAGCCATCCACGGCGATCGGGCCGTCGCCGCCGGCGGTGTAGCCGCCGAGGGCCATGTGCAGCACGGCGGCGATCGCCACCACGATGAGGACCATCGCGCCGATGCCGACCGTGCGCTGGTGCGCGGCGGAGTCGCGGCGCCAGGCGGCCATGAGCATGAGCACCATCGCGCCGGCCATCAGCACCAGGTCGGGTAGGAGCGCGTGCGAGAGCTGCGTCGGGATGAGGAGGTCGAGGGCCATCTCAGCGCTCCCGCGCGGCGATGCGCGAGGAGGTCAGCCGCGCGGCGGTGGCGTCCTGCACCATCCGCGTGGCCACGGCCTCGGTCTTCTCGAGCACCGGCTTCGGATAGACGCCGAGCCAGAGGATGCCGATGATGAGCGGCGTGAGGAGGCCGATCTCGCGCCAGTTCAGGTCCTTGCCCTTCAGCGCCATGTTCTCGGGCTTCACCAGCGGGTTGTAGATGATGCGCTGCACGGCCCACAGCAGGTAGGCCGCTGCGAAGATCACGCTCGTGGCGGCGATGAGCGCATAGTAGGGCTGCGTCGGGAACGACCCCACCAGCACGAGGAACTCGCCCACGAAGCCATTGGTCCCCGGCACGCCGATGGAGCTGAAGGCGACGAGGGTGAGGATGGTGGCGAAGATCGGCATCACCTTGGCGATGCCGCCGTAGTCCTCGATGAGCCGGGTGTGCCGACGCTCGTAGATCATCCCCACGAGGAGGAAGAGCGCGCCTGTCGAGATGCCGTGGCTGATGGTGACCATCAGGGCGCCCTGCACCGATTCCACGGTCATCGCGAAGATCCCGAGCATCACGAAGCCGAGGTGGCTCACCGAGGAGTACGCGACGAGCTTCTTGAAGTCCGGCTGCACGAGGGCCACGAGTGCGCCGTACACGATGCCGATCACCGCCAGCACGAGCATGATCGTGCGGATGGTGGGGTGCATCGCCACCGCCGGGAAGAGCGGCACCGCGAACCGGATGAAGCCGAAGGTGCCCATCTTGAGCATGATCGCGGCCAGGATCACCGAGCCGGCGGTCGGTGCCTCGACGTGCGCGTCGGGGAGCCAGGTGTGGAAGGGCCACATCGGCACCTTCACCGCGAAGGCGATCGCGAACGCCCCGAAGAGCCAGAACTGGCCGGGGAGGCCTCCACGCGTCATCTGCAGGATCGCGTCGTAGCTGAACACCGGCGTCCCGCCGTGGCCCGCCTGGATGCCGAGCCAGAGCACGGCGACGAGCATCAGGAGGGAACCGAGCATCGTGTAGAGGAAGAACTTGAGGCTCGCATAGAGGCGGCGCTGGCCGCCCCAGATCCCGATGATGAGATACATCGGGATGAGCATCACTTCCCACATCACGTAGAACAGCACCAGGTCGAGCGCCATGAAGACGCCGAGCATCCCGGTGGTCAACACGAGGAGGAGCGCGTAGTAGCTGTGCGTCTTCTCGCGGATCGAGGTCCAACTCCCGAGCACAGCGAGCGGCATCAGCAGCGTGGTGAGCAGGATCAGCATCAGCGCCACGCCGTCCACG
>JAOUHR010000395.1 GCA_029884515.1 Gemmatimonadota bacterium | reverse complement strand
AAGCCCGAGATCGTCCCGAGGTCGATCGGGAGGAAGTCGAAGAAGAGCGTGCGGTCCGTCTGCGTCGCGAGCGAGACCATCTGCCCTTTCCGGTCGGCCGGCACCTGCCCGTAGATGTAGTGCAGGTTCGTCGTCTTCCCCGACCGTCCGGGTCCGTAGTAGACGATCTTGCAGGTGATCTCGCGGGTCGCGTAGTTGACGAGGCTCACGGCAGGGTCGGGTGGCGAGGAGCGGGATCGTGCACGGTCAGTCCCTCCCGAAGAGGGAGGCGAGGTTCCGGTTGAGCTCACGCTCGAAGTCCTCGGCGAGCGCCGGGGACGCGTCCGTGGCCGACGCGTCCGGACGGGCGGCCTTGAGGGCGACGCGGAGTTCCTCGAGATACAGCTGAACGATACCCAGGGAACTCTCCGTATCGAAGACCGCCAGCAACACCAGCGGATCGTCGTGGCCGCCCACCTGGCCGAGGAAGAGCTGGCGTGCCTTCCCGCCGTAGTGCAGCGCGCGGAACGGCGCACCGTCCACCAGGAGGCCGAGCTGGCCCGCCGAGGCGTTGATCGCCGCCGAGAGCGCGCACGCCGTCTGCACGTCGAGCGACCGCCGGAACCCGACCTGCGCGAGCACCTGGCCGCTCGTGTGCATGAGCACCGCCAGCTGGAGCCGCGCATCGTCCACGAAGCGCTTGAGGGGCGCATCCGCCCACCCGAGGACCATCGAGCGCCGCATCAGAACGCCTCGGCCGCGCGCAGGAGCTCGACCCGGAGCAGGCCCACGTTCACCCGCGGCTCCGCAACGGCCACCACCAGCAGGCCATTCCGCCCGGCGGCGAGCAGGCGGCCGCGCTCGGCCTCGAGCTCGAGGAAGCCCACGGCGCCGAAGCCCGCGGCCGAGGCGGCGCGCGCGGCCTTGCCGTAGAGCGACGCCGTGAGCGCCGCGAACGCCGCCGTGCTCACGCCGATCTGCGCCGTGCCCTCCACCACGATCCCATCCTCCTCGGAGACCACGAGGCAGGCCGAGACCCCGCGATGCCGGGTGACCGACGCGATGAGCGGGGTGAAGGCACTCATCGCTGCTCCTCGAGCCAGCCGCGGGCCACGCCGAGGCACCGCTCGAGCGTGCGCCGCGCGAAGCCGAGCGGCACGTCGCGCGGCGCCGCCACGAGCAGCATCGCCTCCTCCACCGGGGCCATCGCGACCACCGCCGCCTCCGACTCGATCACGAGCCGCGTCCACGACCCGAAGCCGAAGTGGCGCATCGCGCGGTCGGCCTCGTCGCTCACGCCGGAGAGGTGGGCGCCCATCTCGGGGCCCAGGTCCGCGCCCTCGGCGGTGCGGTACTCCCCCGCGGCCACCAGGCCCTCGACGTCGAGCAGGAGCGCGACCTGGCGCGAGTCGCCGAGGATGGGATCGAAGAGACCGGCGGCGGACTCCCCGGCGGCGTCCGCCGGGGGGGGCCCGAGGCTCGACGACGCGCGCGACTCCACCACGCGCCGCACGGCGCCGAGCGCGGCGCGCACGGCGTCGTCGGCGGGGTCGTCGGCGGCGGCCTGGGTGAGGTGGTGCAGCGCCTCGTCGAGGCGGCCCTGCCGGTAGCGCACGAGCCCGAGCCCCCGGTGCGCGGTGCCGAACCGCGGCTCGATCGCGAGCACCGACTCCCACTCGCTCTCCGCCCGCGCCTCGTCGCCCTGCGCGAGCGCGATGCGCGCGACGAGGTCGTGCACGTCGGACCGGCCGGCGTGTCGCGCCGCGCCGCGATGCGCCACGCTCGCCGCGTGCACGAGGTCGCCACGCGCGAGGAGTGCCTCCGCGAGCGGGATGAAGACGAGGCTGTGCGGGTCCGCCGCGAGCTGCTCGCTGAGCCCCCGGATCTCGTCAGCGGCCATCGGGCGCCTCCCGGGCCAGCACGTCGGCGAGCCGCATCGCGGCGTCGAGCCCGTCGCGGATCGCGGCCAGCCCCGGATACGGGGGCGACGCCTCGACGAACGCCGACCAGGCCGCGATCCCCTCGGCGAACGCACCGCGACGGAAGGCCGCCGCCCCGCGCCGCACCGGCTCCGCCGAGGTGTCCACGGGCGTCAGCCGCTCCGGCGGCGAGGGGTCGCGCGGCAGCGGCATCACGCGCGAGGTGCGCTCCGGCTGCCGCAGGCGGATCACGCCGGTGGTCACCATCCCGTACACGATCCGCGCGACGTCGAACTCGCTCATCGCCAGCGTGGCCGACATCTCGCGCAGGTCGCGCACGCCGTCGATGAGCGAGAGCACCTGCCACTCCTGCGGCAGGAGGTCGAGCATGGGCGGGTGGTCCTCGTCGGGCGGGGTGAGGTACGGGATCACCGAGAGGTTCGGCACGCGGTCGGCGATGCGCGACCACTCGTCGATGCGCCGCGCCCCCTCCATCAGCAGCGACTCGGTCGAGAGCGGCACGCCCGCGTCCTGGAGGTCCGCCGGGTCGAGCCCCTCCTCGAACCGGAAGAACCCCTCGCGCCACGACATCAGCTCGAACACCACGGCCTCGATCTGCAGCCGCATCTGCCGCTCGATCTCCTTGGTGGTCACGAGGCCGAGCGACACGAGGATCTCGCCGAGCCGGCGCGGGTCGCCCTGCGCCTGCTCCCGCTGGGCGCGCGCCATCTCCACGTCGGTGAGCCGGCCCGAGCGCACGAGCAGGTCGCCGATGCGGTGCGGGTTGGAGCGGATCGCCGCGCTGATGATCTTGCCGTTCTCGAACAGCACTCGCCCCTCGTTGTCGCGCAGCTCGGAGAAGACGCGCAGCGTCCCCGTCTTCCGGCTCAGGTCGAGGAGCTGGAAGACGTCGTGGATGCCGAGTTCGCGGAGCGGGCCCTCGATCGCCATCAGGCCT
>JAOUHR010000394.1 GCA_029884515.1 Gemmatimonadota bacterium | reverse complement strand
TCAGGCGGCACGGTGGTCGTCACGGCCTTTCCGTCGGGGGACAACGTCAACACCGGCCAGCGACCCGATGTCACGCCGCCGGACTCGGCCACGCGGGCCGTGCGCTCCCGGGCGGCCGCGGGCGCCGCGGGCGCCGACTCCACAGCCCGCGCCGAGGCCGCGGCGCCTCCCACCGTCGCGGTGCAGCATCTCACGCCGCAGAAGGCGCGCATCCTGCTGATGCTCGCGCTCACGCGGACGCACGATCCGCGCGAGGTGCAGCGGTACTTCGATAGGTACTGACCCGCGCGCAGGCCACTCGCGTGGCCCGCACGCTGCTCAGGGGTTCGACGGGGTCCAGGTGAGGCCTTGCGGCCGCGCGAAGACGAGCCGCGGCGGGGCGGCGTCCGGCATCGCGACCTGCAGTTCCACCTCACCGCCGTTGTCGATGTACTTGACCAGCACGCGGGTGGTGTCGGGCCGGCGCTCCGAGGTGACGCTCGAGATCAGGTAGGCCGTGGACTGCTGGTCCGCGCCCGGCGTGATGAGCACCTGGGTGGCCGTGAACGCGAGCCGGCGCCCGGTGAACGACGGGTTGTCGGTCACCCACTCACGCTGCATCGCTTCGGGCACGGCGGTGGGTTCGGTGGGCCAGAGCGTGACGACCGCCGCGATCACGATGGAGAGGCCGGCCAGGATCGGGAGCCACGGCACCTGGATCGAGAAACCGGCCTTCGCCGGGGCCTTGGCCGGGGTGGGCGCCGAGGCGGACTCGGCCCCCGGCTCCTTGGGCGGCAGGCGCATCAACTCGCCGATATGCTCGAGCGTATGCCGGAGCTCGGGCGATTCCTCCACGCCGCGCACTCGGTGCGCGGCGGTGGCACGCCGGATCGCGGCGGATGGACGTTCGTTGCCCTGGTCGGTCATCGCTCGCGAAGGGTGACGGTGAATGCGCGCATCAGTACTTGGATCCGAGTCCGTAGAAGCCGCCGTCGTTCGCCGAGACGACGTCGTCCTGGCTGTTCGCGGTGGTGAGGGCGAGCGACGACTGGCCGTCGGGCCCGAGGCTGTAAAGGTCGAACCGGGTGTTGATGTTCACGCCGAACCGGTCCACGCGGGAGCCGGCTGGCGGCGACATGCCGACCGGGGGGGGCAGCTTCACGTAGACATACGGCCGCCCCCACGGGTCGAGCATGCCGCCGCGGCCGATGGCGGCGAGGTCGGCGGGAAGCGAATCGCGCACCAGGAGGTCCTGCGTGACGGTCCGGAGGTCGCCGATGGCGCGCGCCCCCTTCGACCGGTCCACGAGTTCGGTGAACTTCGGGATGGAGATCGTCGCGAGCAGCGAGATGATGACGAGCACCGAGATCAGTTCGAGCAGCGTGAACGCCGCACGCACGCCGCGCGCGCGCGGCCGACGCGCTCGGCGTCGGGGTCCGGATGACAACGAGGCGGGTGGGAGCTCGTCCATGTGACTCCGAAAGTTCCGTGAGCCGTCGGGGGTGAGTGGATTCGCCCCTGACCCGCTCTGCCTATTGACGATCCGACCGCTTTCGGGTTTCGCCGACCCGCGGGCGTACCCCCTTGGGGGCGTTGACGATAGATTCCGCGCACTCCCAGCACGGGTTCGCCGCGGCGATCCCGGCCCCCCTCGATCGCCGACCTGATCCGATGTCCGCAGACCCCCTCGAAGTCATCCGCATCGCCGACCTGCCGCGCCACGTGGGCGGCACCGTCACCCTGCGCGGCTGGGTCACGCACACGCGCTCGTCGGGCAAGGTCGCGTTCGTGGTCATGCGCGACGGCACCGGGATCCTCCAGTGCGTGGTGGTGAAGACCCAGGTCCCGCCGGAGGTGTGGGAGCGGTTCCAGGCCCTCACCCTCGAGACCTCGCTCGCGGTGACGGGCGAGGTGCGGGCCGACGCGCGGGCGCCGGGCGGAGTGGAACTCGGCGTCACCGACCTCGAGATCCTCGGGCCCAGCGCCCTTGACTACCCGATCCAGCCCAAGGAGCACGGGATCGACTTCCTGCTCGACAACCGCCACTTCTGGCTGCGCACGCCGCGGCAGGTGGCGATCGCGCGGATCCGGCACGAGGTGGAGCAGGCGATCCACGACTTCTTCTACGAGCGCGGATTCCTGCGCGTCGACACGCCGCTGCTCACGGCGGCGATCGGCGAACGGAGCGGCCTCTTCTCCACCGAGTACTTCGACCTCGGCAACGCCTACCTCGCGCAGACCGGCCAACTCTACGGCGAGGCGGCCGCCGCGGCGTTCGGCAAGATCTACACGTTCGGGCCGACCTTCCGTGCCGAGAAGTCCAAGACGCGGCGGCACCTGACGGAGTTCTGGATGATCGAGCCCGAGGTCGCCTTCAACGACTCGGCGGCGAACATCCGCCTGCAGGAGGACTTCGTCTCGTTCCTGGTGCAGCGCGTGGTGGAGCGCCGTGGCACCGAGCTCCAGGAGCTCGAGCGCGACGTGAGCAAGCTCGAGAAGGTGAAGGCGCCCTTCCCGCGCATCGATTATGGCGACGCCGTGAAGACGCTCCAGCAGAAGGGGAGCGCCGTGCAGTGGGGCGACGACCTCGGCGCCGAGGATGAGACGCTCCTCGTGGCCGACTACGAGACACCGATCTTCATCTGCAACTATCCGAAGGGCGCGAAGGCGTTCTACATGAAGGAGAACCCGGACGACCCCCGTACCGTGCTGAACAACGACTGCCTCGCCCCGGAAGGTTACGGGGAGATCATCGGTGGCTCACAGCGGGAGGACAGCTACGACCGGCTCCTCGCCCGCATCACGGAACAGCAACTCGACCCTGAAGCCTACCGGTGGTATCTCGATCTGCGCCGCTACGGGACGTTCGTGCACTCCG
>JAOUHR010000393.1 GCA_029884515.1 Gemmatimonadota bacterium | reverse complement strand
TCTTCCAGTCCGTCTCGCCATCGGCGTTCCAGCCAACCGGGAGCCACCGCACGGTGCTGGCGGGCTCCGCGGTCCAGGCGAACTTCGAGCACCGTGGTAGCGGTCCTGGCGCCGCGCATTTCCGGCACCTCACCCTCGGCGACTCGACCGTCCTGTACCTGCAGGGGATCGTCTCCGTCACGGGCGCGCTCAGTGGCGGCGGCGCTCTCACACCCCCGATCGTCACCAGGGCCAACGCGACCGTGACCGCGATCGCCGCGGGTGGCGCCGACGTCGCCGGCATGGTCTTCCGAGGCGTGACACTGACGGTCGGGGACGGCCTCTCTCGCATTGACAGCGTCACGTTCGAACAGCAGGACCCGACCGCGACGCACCTCAGCATCGTCCACCCCGGGGCCGCCGGAGCCTTCACGTTCACCGGCGTGCGATTCCTCACTGCGCCCACAACGGGCGCGTACGTGAGCGCGACTGACGCGGCGGCGACGGACGGGCAGGTGCTGACGATCACCCTGGCGGGGAGCACGCCTGCCGACGGGTCGGCGAAGACGCTCACGAGCGGCGGCGCAGTGGTGAACTGGACCGCCGCGCCGGTGCCGCTCAACTTCGCGTACGTCTCGGCCGGCTTTGGCCATAGCTGTGGCCTCGTGACGAGCGGCGCCGCGTACTGTTGGGGCGCAGGCAACGCCGTCGTCAACGCATTCGGTGATGCCACCAGCGGCGGGCGCACCACCCCGGGACCTGTCTCCGGCGGAGTGACGTTCACAACCATCTCGGCCGGCGATAGCCACAGCTGCGCCTTGACAGCCGCCGGAGCGGCGTACTGCTGGGGACTCAATGTCCGGGGTTCCCTCGGCGACGGCACTCTCGCCAATCGCCCAACGCCCGTCGCGGTAGCCGGTGGCCTGCAGTTCGTCGCGCTCGAGGCCGGCGGGCACACGACGTGTGCGCTGACTGCGGCGGGCGCCGTCTATTGCTGGGGCCGCAACAACTACGGCGAACTCGGTGACGGGACCCTGAATGACCGCACCTCGCCAGGGTTGGTCGCGAGCGGCAACACCTTCAGCGCGATCAGCGTGAGCGTCGATTCCCGAGTCTGCGCCATCACGACGGCCGGCGCGGCCTATTGTTGGGGACACAACAGCAACGGGGAGATCGGCGATGGATCCACGACCGACCGACGGACGCCGACGGCGGTCGCCGGAGGACTCGTCTTCGCCTCGATCAGCACGCGGAGCTTCAACCACACCTGCGCGATGACGACCGGTGCGCAGGCGTACTGCTGGGGGCGGAACGCCGACGGCGAACTCGGTGATGGGACCACCACAGCTCGACTCACGCCCACGGCGATCGGCGGCGGAACGAGTCTCGCCTCGATCGAGACGGGGACGTTCTTCACCTGCGGGTTGACGAGCGCTGGCGCCGCCTACTGTTGGGGTGCCAATGACGGTGGTCAGCTCGGCGACGGCACGCTAACGGGCCGCCTCCTGCCTGCACCCGTCGTGGGCGGATTGACCTTCACGACGCTGCGCGCCGGTGTCGGATTCGTCTCCGCGATCGCAACCGGCGGCGCGGCCCATGGTTGGGGATACGCGTTCAGCAATGGTTCGACCACCGCGAGCGCGGTGCCGGTCGCTCTCGGCCCGCCAATCCCACCGCCGTGAAGCGCACGCGCCCTGGCGGGATGCTCCTGCAGGTGGTGCCTCCGCTCCTCGCGATGCTGGCGGCCGCCGCACCGATGCCGGTCGCGGCCCAGTCCCCCGAGTGGACCGCGATCGTCAACGTGCGCCCCGACCCCACGCCCTACATCGCGGACTGGGAGAGCGACCCGCTGATCGTTACGCTGGTACTCTCGTACTCCGGCAACGCCGGCAGCTCGTTCCACCTCCAGGGCAGCATCCTGCGCGGCAGCACACCGGTCGTCACCGGGCGCAGCTCCGCGTTCGAGTTCGTGCGCCCCTCGCAGCTGATCCTGACCACGCGTGATGGCATCTGGGAACGCAACAGCGTCACCTATCTCGCGACGCTCCGCGATCTGATCGAGCGCACCGGCCGCATTCCGGACGGCGAGTACCAGTTCTGCGTCGACGTACGGCAGGGCCTGCCCGAGAGCTCGGGGGGCGCGCTGCTGGCGCGGGATTGCGCGGCGTTCTCCATCACCGCACCGCAACCGCCCTCACTCGTCGCGCCTTCCGACGCCGACTCGGTGCGGGCGAGTTGGCCCGTCTTCGTCTGGTCGCCGGTGATGCTCGGCCTCAACGCGCGCGTGCGCTATCACGTCCGCATCGCGACCATCGATCCCGGGCAGTCGCCGATCGACGCCCTGTCGAATGTCCCGCAGCACGAGGCCGATCTCGCCACGACGCTGATGCCCTACCCCCGGCTCGCGCTCCCGCTCGAACCCGGCGCCCGCTACGCCTGGCAGGTGCAGGCGCTCGACGAGTCGGGCCAGCCGGTCGGTGAACGTCAGGGCAAGAGCGAGGTCTGGACGTTCACGTACTCTCCCCTCGTCCCAATGGTCGTGGCGACCGGCACGCCCGCGCCGGACGAGCCGGCCGTCAGTCGATTCGTCTGGAGCGGCATCGACATCAAGGTCCTCTCACTCACGGACTCCTCGAGGAACAACTACACCGGAAGAGGGCGGGCGAAGATCATCCCGGGCGTCTTCGAACCCTCGTTCCAGTTCCAGAGCGTGCGCTTGGACTCAGGAGGCGCGCTCGTGGTGTCCGCGCCAAGGCATGTGATCAACATCCCGACGGACATGGGCGTGTTCGAATCCGCGCTCAAGGAGATGCCCGCACCATACTTCCTCAACCTTCGGCGGCTCGTGCTCGTGGCGGACTCCGGTGGCCGGCAATACG
>JAOUHR010000392.1 GCA_029884515.1 Gemmatimonadota bacterium | reverse complement strand
CGCAGCAGCGGCCCCAGCGTTACGGCGGCGTGGTCGTGTACTCCGGCGGCCTGATCGGCCCTCCCGGCACCACGTGGAGCACCGACGGGTCCTTCGACGGCACCCCCGTCTTCTTCGGCTGCAGCAACATCGACTTCCACATCCCGGAGAAGCGCGTCCGCGACAGCGCGGAGCATTTCGCCCGGATGGGCGCCGATGTCGCCATGCGCATCTACGAGGACATGGGGCACCTCGTGAACGACGACGAGATCGCGTTCACCAACGCGTTGCTCGCAGGGCTCGCGCGATCGTGAGCCCGCCCGCCGCACGCGCACGCGCACGCGCCGTCCGGGCGGCACTCCTCTTCCTCGCAACGCTCGCGCCGGCCACCGCGCCGGCACAGGTGATGCACTTCACCCGGTATGGGTTGGCCGAGGGGCTCCCGCAGTCGCAGGTGGTCGCGATCCACCAGGATCGCGAAGGCTTCCTCTGGCTCGGCACGTACGGGGGCGTGACGCGGTTCGACGGTGTCTCGTTCCGCACGCTCGCACGGCGCGACGGGCTCGCCTCGAACACCGTGGTGGCGATCACCGAGGACGCGCTCGGCCGGCTCGTGGTCGGCGTGCGCGACGGTGTCTGCGTGCGCATCAGGGAGCGGTTCCGCTGCCTCGATCCCGACGACGCGCGGCGCGCCGGCCAGACCATCGCCGTGCTCCCCGACCCCTCGGGCGGATTCTGGCTGGCCGCCACGGGAGGGCTCGCGCATCTCGACAGCGCCGGACGCGCGACCTTCCAGCCGCTCCTCGGCGGAGGGGGGGCCACGGCCGCGGAGCGCGATTCCGCCGGCATCCTCTGGGTGGCGACGGAACGGGGCCTCTTCCGGCTCGCCGAGAACGAGCTGGTCGCGGTGCCGCTCGGCGACTTCGGTGACGCCGTCATCCGCCGCCTGCGCAGGAGCGCGGCGGGCCTGCTGATCAGCACGGATCGCCGGGTCTTCCGTCTCACGGACGGTGTCCCTCGGGCGATCCCCGGACTGCCCGCGGCGTTCGACGCTCGCGTCACGGATGTGATGGAAACCTCCGGCGGCACGCTGCTCGTGGTCACCGTGCAGGGAGCGCTGCGCTACGTCGGCGGACGCGTGGAGCACCTCCTGACGGGCGCGGGAGGCACGGAGGAGGAGACGAACACCGCGATGGAGGACCGCGACGGGGCCCTCTGGCTCGGCACGGAATCGGGCCTCGTGCGCGTGACGCCTTCCGCCTTCGACAACTTCCGCGAGGCCGACGGCCTGCCGAACGAGTTCGTGCGGGCACTCGCCGAGGATGCGGCGGGCCGCCTCTGGGTCGGCACCCGCACGGGGCTCGCCGTGCGCGAGGAAGGCCGATTCCGCCCGGTGCCGCTCCGCGGCATCGAGCCGCCACCGGTGTACGCGATCGCCGTGCTGCCGCGCGACGAGCTTCTCGTCGGCACGCGGGAAGGGCTGCTCCACTACGCTGGCGGCCTGCGGCGCGTGTACCGAGAGGGGGACGGCCTCCCCGACCGGCAGGTGGTCGCCGTCCTCGCGGACCCGGCGGGCGGCGCCTGGGTCGGCACGCGCAGCGGGATCGTGCGATGGGAGGCGGGCCGGATCGTCGCGGTGTCCGACACCCTGCTCCGCACCGCCAGTGTCGAGAGCCTGGGGCGGGACGCCCGCGGCCGATTCTGGGTCGGGCTCGGTGATGGGGGCGTCCTGGTGCACGAGGGCACACGCACGTGGAGGATCGGCGCGGCCGAGGGCCTGAGCGACGAGTCCGTGTGGACGCTCGTCGCCGACGCGCGGGGCGGCATGTGGGTCGGGTCGAACGGCGATGGGGCCTTCCACGTGGATTCCGCCGGCGCCATCCAGCGGTTCGGTGTCGACGACGGACTGATCAACCCCTTCGTCTGGCAGATCCTCGCGGACCGCGACGGACGGACCTGGTTCTACACGAACCGCGGGATCACGCGTCGGGACACGAACGGCGGCGTCGGTCAGCTCGGACTCGAGGACGGCCTGCTCGAGCTGGAGGGATCCGGCAACGCCGCGCTGCAGATGCGCGACGGCAGCCGGTGGTTCGGGACCTCGCTCGGACTCTCGCGGTTCCGCGAGGGCGCAACGCGCGTCGGGCCGGGGCTACCGCCCACGGTGCGGATCGAGGGGGCCTCGGCGGGTTCGCAGGCGTTCCCGCTCGACCGGGTGGAGGTGTCCCGGAGCGACGGTGCCCTGCAGGTCCGCTACACCACCGCCGCCCTGCGCGATGCCGCGAACATCCGGTTCAGGTACCGGCTGGTCGGTGAGGGCGACTGGTCGAGCGCGGGGATGGACCGGGCGATCACCTTCGCGAGCCTCGACCCCGGCCGGCACCTGCTCGAGGTGACCGCCGTGGACGCCCGTGGCCGGGAGAGTGCGCAACCGGCGCGTCTCGCGTTCACCGTGCTCCCCGCCTTCTGGCAGACCTTCTGGTTCCGCGGCCTCCTCCTCTCGCTGGTGATCGTCGCGGTCGCCGTGCTGCCCGCACTCCGCGCCCGGCGACACGAGGCCGAGCGCGTGCGCCTCGAGGAGATGATCCGGCTCCGGACCGACGCGCTGCGCCAGAGCGAGGAGCGGTTGCGCATCGTGGTGGAGCACAGCACGAACCTGTTCTTCAGCTATTCGGCGGAGCGCGAACTCATCTACGCCAGTCCGCAGTCGGAGCAGATCCTCGGCTACACGCCCGAGGAGATGAAGGAACAGTGGAGGAGGATCATCACGGATCGTCCCGAGAACGAGGAGGCGACGCGCTCCACCGACCGCGCGCTCGCCACCGGCCAGCAGCAGCCGCCCTACGAGGTGGAACTGCGGCACAAGTCGGGGGCCGCCGTCTGGGTGGTCGTGAACGAAG
>JAOUHR010000044.1 GCA_029884515.1 Gemmatimonadota bacterium | reverse complement strand
GGCCGGCGCCCCCAGCGAGAAGCTCGATGCGCGCCTCAAGAAGCTCGGCCTCCCGACCCCCGAATGGAGCGCCTGCCCCGTCACCTTCTGGGACGTGTACGGCGAGCAGGGGCACCCGATCCGGGCGACGATCTCGGACATGGGGCCGCTGGTGCTCGGGCGCCTCCTCAACCTGAACGACACCCAGGAGGGCGTGCTCTCGATCGCCTTCCGCGCCGCCGACGACAACGGCCTGCTGTTGCTCAACCTCGCCGACCTGCGCGCGATGCTCACCTTCATCGGCGACCACGCCAGTGAGGTGAAGACGCAGTACGGCAACGTCTCCACCGCGAGTATCGGCGCCATCCAGCGCGGCCTGCTCCAGCTGGAGGATGAGGGCGCGGCGCGGTTCTTCGGCGAGCCGATGCTGAACATCGACGACCTCCTCCAGACCATCGACGGCCGCGGCGTCGTGAACGTCCTCACGGCCGACAAGCTCATGCAGCAGCCACGGCTCTACGCGTGCCTGCTCCTCTGGCTCCTCTCGGAGCTCTACGAGCACCTGCCGGAGGTCGGCGACGCCGAGAAGCCGAAGCTCGTCTTCTTCTTTGACGAAGCGCACCTGCTCTTCGCCGATGCTCCCAGCGCGATGCTGGAGAAGATCGAGCTCGTGGTGCGGCTCATCCGCTCCAAGGGTGTCGGTGTGTACTTCGTGACCCAGAACCCGATCGACATCCCGGACTCAGTGCTCGGCCAACTCGGCCATCGCGTGCAGCACGCGCTCCGGGCCTTCACCCCGCGCGACCAGAAGGCGGTGCGGGCCACCGCCGAGACGATGCGACCAAACCCCGGGCTCGACATCGAGGCGGCGATCCAGGAGCTCGCGGTGGGCGAGGCGCTGATCTCCTTGCTCGACGCGAAGGGCTCGCCGGGCGTGACGCAGCGCGCCTGGATGCACGCCCCCGGATCGCAGATGGGGCCGATCACGCCGGCCGAGCGCTCGGCGCTCATCGCGAAGTCGGTGGTGGCGGGTGTCTACGAGAAGGAGGTGGACCGCGAGTCCGCCTTCGAGCTGCTGCGGCAGCGCGCCGAGTCCGCGGCATCCACCGCGCTTCCGGCGGCGCCGGCCGCCGGTCGGGCGGCCGGCGCGGCAGGTGCCGCGGCTGGAGGCGCCGCCGGCGGCATGATGGGCGGGCTCGGCTCGATCCTCTTCGGCACCACCGGCCCCCGCGGCGGCAAGCGTGACGGGATGGTGGACCTGGTGATGAAGAGCGCGGCGCGCACCACCGGCAGCACCATCGCGCGCCAGATGGTGCGCGGGGTCCTGGGCTCGCTGCTCGGCAAGGGGACGCGCTGAGGCGCGCCTAGCCCGGACCTTCCCGGCGAGAGCGTCCCCGCTTCCGTGCCGCCACCGCGCCAGCCGGCGTCCGGTCGGCGTTCAGCTCGGCCCGCACGCGCGCGAGCCCGTCGAGGAACGCGAGCATCGACGCGTCGTCGGGGAGCGCCGCGCCCATCAGCTGATGCACCTGCTGCACCGCGGGCTCGAGCTCATCGAGCACCCGTAGCCCCCCTGCCGTGATCCGGCATCGCACCGTCCGCCGGTCCTTCCTGTCGCTCACGCGCACGACGAGGGTCGCCTTCTCGAGCTTGTCGATGAGACGCGTGATGCCCGGCGCCTCCTCGACGAGGCGATCGCGGACGGCCAGCGTCGGCAGTCCTCCCTCACCGGCGCCGCGCAGGATGCGCAGCACGTTGTACTGCGCGACGGAGATTCCCGCGCGCTCGATGCGCCGGTTCAGCGCCCGCCGGACGAGCGCGGCGGTCCGGAGCACGGCCACCACCGCCTCTTCCGCTCGCGATGCGTACGGCCGGGTCTGCTGGATCTCCTCGAGGAGCGACGTGCGGTCGGGTTCCATGCGCACATACTAAAACCCGAGCACGAGTGTGGCGAGCGCCCCCCGTCGCGCGATCGGGAAGAGATAGCGCACGGCGCCGTCGGTGTAGCCGCTCGCATACGCGGTCGCGCCGGTGAGGTTGTGCACCTGGAGGCGGATCGCCTGGCGTCCGACGGGCAGCGTGATGCCCGCATCGACCATCGAGTAGGCCGGGATCGTGAGGGCGGTGTTGCCGTCGTTGGCGAGGTACGCGCGGCTCACGTGTCGCAGCGCGAGGAGGACCTCGCCGCGGGCGAACGGCGCCCACGCGGCCTCGGCGTGCGCGAGGAGGGCCGGCGTGAGCAGCGGGGGGACGTCGCGGTAGTCGGTCGCGGTCGCCGCATCGGTGTATTCGGCGATCCGGGCGCGCATCGCCGTGGCATTCGCGGAGAACGTGAGACCGGCGCGCGGGACCCAGCGGCCCTCGAGCTCGACGCCCACCCGTTCGCTCCCTGCGACGTTCTGGCGGAGCGGGCTGCCGGTGATGGCGATCGCCCCGATCGGCGCGATCTCGTCGCGGAAGCGCATCGCGAAGGCGTTGATGCCCAGCGATGCGGTGCCGCGCGCCACTCGCACGCCGACCTCGAGGTCAGTGACGTACTCGGGCCGCACGCGCGTGAGCGGGAGCACCTCCACGGCCGTCGCGGAGTCCACGTCATCGGCACCGGCGAAGAGGTCCGAGCGCGCCGGCTCACGCCCGGTGCGCCCGAGCGAGGCGTACGCGGTGAGCGTGGACCGCAGGCGCCAGCTCACGCCGACCTTGGGGTTGAGGAACACCCAATCGATGCGGGGCTCGCCGATCGGCGTGCCCGCGGTCGGCTGGTAGCGGAAGGCGGCGCGGCGCACCTCGACGTCCGCGTGCCAGTCCACGGCGCCGCGCGTCCAGCTCGCCTTCCCGAACGCGCTCTGCTCCTGCTTGTGTCCCGTGTTGTCGTACACGCGCGAGGCGAGGTCGGGACGCACGAAGAGGAAGTGCGCACGCTGGTAGTCGCTCAGGTGCGCGCCCGCCGAAAGGGCGAGGCCCGCCCGCGACCAGGCGATGGTGGAGAGGAGGCCGTACCAGGAGTGCGCGAGGTTGAAGTTCCAGAGCTCCGAGCCGACGAACACGTCGTACTCGCCGGCAGCGCTGTTGCGATAGGCCGTCGTGGTGATCGACGTCGCCGCGGAGAGCGCCCGCGTGTGCTGCACGCTCGCCATCTCCTGGTGGAAGTCGTCGCGCTCGAGCGGGGACATCGGGTTCGCCCGCGGATCGGCGGCGAGCTCCGCCTCGCTCGGCGCGTAGTAGGCGAGCTGGGTCTGGGAACGTCCCGCGAATCCGGTGAAACGGATCGCATCGCGCGCACCGATCCATGCCACGCTGCCGAACCCCGAGCGCGCGCGGTTGCCCGAATGCTCCCGGTATCCGTCGGTCTCCTGCCAGGAGAGCCGGCCATACCCGGCCCAGGCGCCACGCAGCCCGGTGGCGCCCTGCAGGCTCGCGCGGCCGGTCTGCCAGCTCCCACCGCCCAGCTGCGCCTGCGCGAATCGTGGCGAGCTGGCCGGGGAGACCGACTCGAAGTTGAGCGAGCCCGCGTAGGACGCCGTGCCGAACGCGCTGGTGCCCACGCCGCGCTGCACGCGCACCGACGCCATGGAGGCCATGAAGTCGGGCACGTTGGAGAAGTAGAGCACCTGGTCCTCGGGGTCGTTGAGCGGCACCCCGTCGAGCGAGATGGAGAGGCGCGTCTGGTCGATCCCGCGCAGCCGGATCGCGCTGTAGCCCGAGAAACCGCCCGCGTCGGAGGTGGCGGTGACGCTGGTGAGGCGCTGCAGGGCGAGCGGCGCGTCCTCGCCTGCGTACGTGCGCTCGATGGTCTCGCGGTCGAGCGTGGTCTGCGAGGTGGGGGGCGCGCCGCCGGCGCGGGTGGCGCGCACCACGACGGCCTCGAGCGTGTCGCGACGGGCGCGCGCCGTCGCGGAATCGCGCGCGGCGGATGAGTCGGCAGCCGTGCGCCGCTGGCCGGTCGCCTGCGCGGACACGGCGTGGGATCCGAGCGCGAACGTCGCGACCGCGACCAGTGAACAGAACATGGTGAAGCGCATGCCGGATGCCTCGTCGTGAAGGTGTCCGGAGTGACGGTGCCCCGCCGGAGCGGCGCGGCCGTCGGCAATGACGAAGGCCACGCCTCCCGGCGAGCGGGTGGCGCGGCCCCTGTGGCGGCGATCACGACACTCGCCGCACTCCCTACGCCGGTGTTGACCGGGTCAGGTTCCAAGAGACTGTCTCAACCCCGCTCGCGCGGAGTACCCCTGGCGGCTGTCGTATAAGGGATAGTGTGAGTGGCGCACGCGCGCCAGTGCCGCGCGCCGGTGGTCGAGCATACCTTCGAACCATGCGTCCCTCAGTCACCGCCCTCGCCGCGCTCGTCACGTGCGGTTCCTGTCTGGTCGGCCCACGCCGCGTCGCATCGCAGCCCGCCCCCGCCACGGCCGCGTCGCCGAGCGCCCGATTCCACGCCCTCGTCGCCGACCGCTACTCGGGCGACAGCGCCTTCGCCACGGTCGCCTTCCTCGACCAGTACGTGCGCTGGCCGGGCAACCGCGGCTTCGACGCTTCCATCGCGCACATCGTCGCGCGCCTCGAGTCGGCCGGCTACGTGCGCGAGGACCGGGCGAAGCGCGCGGACCGCCTCACGTATCGCGTGGAGCGCTACCCGATGGCGGCGCCGGCCTGGGAGCCGCTCGACGCATCCCTCTCGATCGTCGGCGAGGTCATCCCGGTGTTGCGCTTCAGCTCCAACCGGAACATGCTCGCCACGAACTCCTACGCGACGCCGGCCGGCGGTGTGACGGCCGAGCTGGTCGATGCCGGGCGCGGCACGGCGGCGGAACTCGACGCGGCGCAGGTACGCGGGAAGATCGTGATCGCCGACCAGAGCGTCGGCCGCCTCTTCACGGAGGCCGTCGTGCGGCGCGGTGCGCGCGGCGTGCTCGGCTATTCCCTGCCCGACTACCTCGAGAAGGAGAAGAACCACACCTCCATCCAGTTCGGCGGCATCACGCGCGACACGACGGTGCGGAGCTGGGCGATCTCGCTCTCGTTCGCGGCGCACGAACGGCTGCGCGAGGCGCTCGCCCGCAATGCACAACGGGGCGGTGCGGCGCTGCGCGTGACGGTGAACACCGAGGTGCGCTGGACGCGGAACGCGGTCGAGCAGGCCGTGATCGCCGAGGTCCGCGGCGTCACGCGCCCGCAGGAACGCTTCGTGTTCAGCGCGCACGTGCAGGAGCCCGGCGCGAACGACAATGCGTCGGGCGTGGGCGCGCAGGTGGAGATGGCGCGCGTCGCCGCGTCGCTGCTCCGCGAGGGCCGCATCGCTCCGGACCGGACCATCACGATGCTCTGGGGCCTCGAGATCCGGTCCACCGAGCGCTACCTCACACAGGACCGCGAGCGCGCCGAGGGCGTGCGGTGGGGACTCTCGCTCGACATGGTGGGCCAGGACACGAGGAAGACCGGCGGCACCTTCCTGATCGAGAAGATGCCCGACCCCTCGGCGATCTGGACGCGCGGCGAGGACAGGCACACGGAGTGGGGTGGCCGGCCGCTCTCGAAGGAGGACATGACCGCGCACTACCTCAACGACTTCGTGCTCGCCCGCGCGCTCGAGCACGCCGCGACCAACGGCTGGGTGGTGCGCACCAACCCCTATGAGGGCGGCAGCGACCACACGCCCTTCCTGCGCGCCGGGAAGCCGGGCCTCCTCCTCTGGCACTTCACCGACCACTTCTACCACACCGACGGCGACCGCCTCGACAAGGTCTCGGCGGATGAACTGCGGAACGTGGGGATCACCGCGCTCGTCTCGGCGCTCACCCTCACCTCCGCTGACGCGGCGACGACCACGGCGCTGATCGACGAGCTGCAGAGGGCCGCCATCGCGCGGATCGAGACCGAGGGGCGACTCGGCCTCGAGGCCGTGCGCACCGACGGCGACCCGGCGCTCCAGCGCGAGATCATCGACACCTGGGCCGAGTGGTACGAACAGGCGCTCGAGCGCTACACGGACCTCGAGCCCGGCGGGCCGTCCGCGGCGACTCGCACGCACATCGCACAGGCGCGCGCCGCGGTGCGCGCGGCGCAGCAGCGCGCAGTGGCCGCGCTGCCCTGACGCCTCCGGCGATCCCGCGCGCACCCGCGATCCCCCCACGCAGCGATCCACCAGCGCGATGGAGGGCCGTTGGGTGCATGTCAGGGAAACCTCGCACGCGGAGACTGTTTTCCCCGACAGCGGCCGACGCGCTGTAAGGTCTATGATTTCACGATGGCCGCTATGGTCGGTCGGCCGCCCTCGCCCTTGCCCGCCCATGTCGAACCCCTCCGCACCCCGAACGCAGGAGTGGACGCGCCCCCTGCTCCTGGGCGTCGCGATGCTCCTGGTGTTCGAGACCCTCACGGGACTCGCGAACTACCTGCTCCCGTTCAGCATCCCGAACCAGGTGATGGTGCTGCTCCACACCGGGGCCGGCGTGGTGCTGACCCTGCCATTCCTCGTGTACCAGTGGCGCCACTGGCGCCTCTACCGCGCGCAGCGCACGTCGCACGTGTCGCTCACGGGGTACTTCGCGATGGTGGCGACGCTGGTGCTCCTCGTGTCGGGCGTCGTGCTCACCGTGCAGGCCCTCGCGGGCACGCGGATCTCCTACGCGTGGGACGTGGTGCACCTCCTCGCGACGGCCGCGTTCCTCGCGAGCGTCCTGCCGCACGTGGTGACCCTGCTGCGCCGGGCGGCGCATGCGGCGTCCGGCGCGCCCGTCCGCACAGGCGCCCGATCGTTCACGCGACGCGCGCTCGCCGGCACGGCCCTGCTGTTCGTGCTGGTGCCGCTCCTCACGGTGCTCTACCGGCCGGTCGAGCTGCAGAACGCGCTGCCCGAGGACTACAGCCTCGTGTACGGCGCGGACCGGCCGTTCGCGCCCAGCCTCGCACGGACGGCCAGCGGCGGGGCGTATGATGCGCGCTCGCTCGCCGGGTCGGCGGGGTGCGGCACCAGCGGGTGCCACGACCAGATCTACCAGGAGTGGAACGTGAGCGCGCACCGGTACTCGGCGATGGACGCCGCGTTCCAGAAGGTGCAGTCCGTGATGGGAGAGCAGAACGGCCCGGAGTCGACGCGCTACTGCGGGGGCTGCCACGACCCCATCTCACTCTTCTCGGGCACCAAGAACATCTTCACGAAGGACCTCACCACGCTCGCCGGATACCAGGAGGGCGTGTCCTGCATCGCCTGCCACGCCATCAAGGAGACCGACACCAAGGGGAACGCGGCGTACGTGATGACGCAGCCCAGCCGTTACATGTACGAGCTCCACGACACCGTCGGCGTGCCGCGGCTGCTGCGCGACTTCCTCATCCGCGCGTACCCGCGGAATCACGTCGCGACGCTCCAGCACACGCTCTTCAAGAGCCCCGAGTTCTGCGCCGCGTGCCACAAGCAGTTCATCGACGAGGAGATCAACAAGGTCGGGTGGGTGCAGCTGCAGAACCAGTTCGACAACTGGCGGAAGAGCAGGTGGAACGAGCCCGGCGATCCCGCGAAGACCATCGAGTGCCGCGAGTGCCACATGCCGCTCCAGAGCACGGGTGACCCGGCGAGCGGCGACGCCCTCGACTACAACCGCACGCCCGGCGACGGCAAGCACCGGAGCCACCGCTTCCTCGGCGCCAACCAGTGGATGCCGCGCGTCCTCGACCTGCCCGGCGGCGAGGAGCACATCCGGCTCACGGAGCAGTGGCTGCGCGGCGAGATCGACGTGCCCGAGATCGCGGACAAGTGGCGCAGCGGACCGGCCGTCGCCCTCTCCGTGCGCGCGCCGGCATCGGCGCGGCCCGGCGAGCCGCTCACGCTCTCCGTCGCGCTCACGAACAACAAGGTGGGGCACGACTTCCCCACCGGCCCGCTGGACATCATCCAGGCGTGGGTCGAGGTCACCGTCACCGACCAGGCCGGGCGACTCGTCTTCCAATCCGGCCAGCGCGACGCGACCAACTTCATCGCCCCCGGCGCGTTCATGCTCAAGGCCGAGCCGGTGGACCAGAACGGCAACGTCATCGACCGCCACAACCTCTGGGAGATGGTGGGGGTGCGATACCGGCGTGCGCTCTTCCCCGGATTCTCGGACGAGCAGCAGTTCACCTTCAGCTGTCCGTCCACGAGCCCGCTCTCGCCGGCGAACGCCCGCACGCTGCGGAGCGGGATGCCGGGCGACAGCGCCTCTCCGCTCGACCGCCGAGCCACGTTGCGCGTTCCGGGCACACGGGTCACCGAGCTGCGCGTGCACGCGCAACTCCTCTATCGCAAGTCCGACCAGTACCTCCTCAACTTCCTCTTCGGCGAAGAGTCGGGGCTCACCTCGCCGGTGACGCTGATATCGGAGGAACGCGCGGTGATCCGGGTCGGGACGAACGACTGACCGCTCGTGGCGCTGACGCGGCGCAGCCGCCAACTCCGGATCACCATTGCCGTCGCCGTCGCCTTCGTGGCGCTCTCGGGCGTCGCGGCTTGGAGGCTTCTCGGGCGCTCCGAGACCTACCGCCCCGGTGTTCGGATGGAGGGCCTCACCGCCGACCTCGACCGCGAGGTGCCGGCAGACCATCCCCGCGTGATGTTCACCGACGTCACTCGCGACGCCGGGATCGCGTTCCGCCATTTCAGCGGCACGCGCACGTCGCAGATCCCTGAGGACATGGGCTCCGGCGCCGCCTGGGGTGATTTCGACGACGACGGCTGGGTGGACCTCGTGATCGCCAACGAAGCCGGACCGCTCTCGATGACCGGCGCCGAACGGCGCTCGTCCCCGGCGCGGACCACGCTCTACAAGAACAACCGCGACGGGACCTTCATCGACGTGACCGACCGGGCGGGGATCGACCTCCGCGGCTGGGCGATGGCACCCGCGTGGGCCGACTACGACAACGATGGCCGGCTCGACCTGCTGGTGACCAGCTACGGGCACTTGGCCCTCTACCACAATGAAGGGGATGGCCGCTTCACCGATCGAAGCGCGACCTCGCGACTCGGGGTGCCGGAGGGATTCTGGACCGGCGCGGTGTGGGGGGACTACGACCACGATGGCTTCATCGACCTGTACGTGACGGGCTACGTGCAGTACTCGACGCGCCCGCCGCACCGCGCCGCAAACACGACGGACATCGAGAATCCGGCCGGGATCAACCCGGCGTCGTTCGAGGGCGAGCGCAACTTGCTCTTCCACAACAACCGCGACGGCACCTTCACGGAGCGCGCCAAGGCGGCCGGCGTGGACAACGCCAGCGGGCGCGGCCTCGTCGCCACGTGGGCGGACCTCGACCATGACGGCTGGATCGACCTCTACGTCGGCAACGACCTCACCGACAACATGCTCTACCGCAATCGGCGCGACGGCACCTTCGAGGACATCACGCACGCCGCGCACGTCTCCGACTACCGGAGCTCGATGGGGATCGCGGTGGGCGACTGGAACGGCGACGGCCGGCAGGACCTGTTCCTGACCCACTGGCTCGCGCAGGGCAGCGCCCTGTACAACAACATCCCGTTCACCGGCCCACCGGCACCCCACGCACCCTCCGTCATGTTCATCGACGAGTCGGACCGGTACGGCGTCGGCCAGGTCTCGCTCGACTTCACCGGATGGGGCACCTCGTTCATCGACTACGACCTGGACGGTCGCCTCGACCTCTTCGTGGTGAACGGCAGCACGCTGCAGGATCGCACGGACCCGACCCGGCTGGTGCCGATGCGCAGCCAGGTCTTCTGGAATCGGGGCGCGCGCGAGGGATTCTTCGACGTGTCCTCGGTGAGCGGCGACTTCTTCAAGTCCCCCTACGTCGGCCGGGGGGCGGCGTTCGCCGACTTCGACAACGATGGCGACGTGGACGCGATCGTCACCACCAACGGCGGCCCCGCGTACCTGTTGCGCAACGACGGCGGCAACGCGAATCACTGGTTGCAGGTCGAGCTGCGCGGCGCGACGAGCAGCCGGCAGGCACTCGGCGCCTGGGTCCGCGTCGTCGCCGGTGGCGCCAGCCAGCTGCGGCAGGTCGGCGCGCAAGCGTCCTATCTGTCGCAGAACTCACTCATCGAATCGTTCGGACTCGGGGCCCTCACGGCGGCCGACACCGTGGAGGTCACCTGGCCCGGCGGCGTGCGCCAGGTGCGCACGGGTGTCGCTGCCGGCCAGCGCCTGCGGATCGTGGAGGGCGACGCGGGCGCCGCCACCGACCGCGCGAG
>JAOUHR010000043.1 GCA_029884515.1 Gemmatimonadota bacterium | reverse complement strand
CCGCCCTCGTCGCGCGGGTGCCCGATGCGATGGTGCACGGACACGGCGCCAGGCGCGCGCCCCACATCCTCAACGTCTCCGTGCCCGGCACCGACTCCGAGTCGCTCCTCATGGCGCTCGACCTGCAGGGCGTCGCCTGCTCGAGTGGCTCGGCCTGCCAGAGCGGGAGTGTGTCGCCCTCGCACGTGCTTGCCGCGATGGGCGTGCGCGCCGACCTCGCGAGCGCAGCCATCCGCATGAGCCTCGGCTCGCTCACGACGGCGCCCGACATCGATCGCGTGGCCGAGCTCTTCCCGGCCCTCATCGCGAAGGCGCGAGGGCTCGCGGGCGTCGCGTGATGCCGATGCCGCAGCGCACGCGCGTGCTGGTGGCGATGTCGGGCGGCGTGGACTCGTCGGTGGCAGCCGCTCTCCTCGTCCGACAGGGCTTCGACGTCGTCGGCGTCACGATGAAGCTCTTCCACGACGGCGGTGATGTCCCAGACCGCCCCTGCTGCTCGCTCGACAGCGTGAACGACGCCCGGCGGGTGGCCGAAGGCCTCGGCATCCCGCACTACGTGCTCAACCTGCAGGACCAGTTCGGGCACGACGTGCTCCAGGACTTCGTGGACGAGTACGCCGCGGGGCGCACGCCGATCCCCTGTGTGCGCTGCAACACCTTCACGAAGTTCCGCGACCTGCTGCACAAGGCCGACGCGATCGACGCGGCCTTCATCGCGACCGGACACTACGCGCGCGTGCGTGACGGCCGCCTCCTACGCGGCCGGGACGACGACAAGGACCAGACGTATTTCCTGTGGGGGATCGAGCGCGCGGTGCTTCGCCGCCTGCTGCTCCCCGTGGGCGAGATGACCAAGGCGGAGACGCGCGCCGCGGCGCGCGAGCTCGGTCTGCTCACGGCGGAGAAGCCGGAGAGCCAGGAGATCTGTTTCGTGCCGGACGGCGACTACGTGAGGGTGCTCGAGCGCGAGCTGCCTGCCGATGCCCCCGCGCTCCAGCCAGGCCCGATCGTGACCGCGGACGGCGCGGTGATCGGAACGCACGACGGCTTCGCGCGCTTCACCGTGGGCCAGCGGCGACGCCTCCCGGGGGGCGCGAGCGAACCGATGTTCGTGGTCGCGCTGCGCCCCGCGGACCGCGCGGTGGTGGTCGGGCCACGTGAGGCGCTGCTCGGCCGCGGCGTCGTGGCGCGCGAGGTGAACTGGCTCGTGCCCGAGCCGCCCGCTCCCGGCGCGAGCGTGCAGGTCCGCATCCGGCACCGCGCCGCGCCCGTGCCGGGTACCCTGCTCCGCGTGGAGGGCGCCGAGGTGGAGGTCGCGCTCGACGAGGCCGTCTTCGCGATCTCCCCGGGCCAGTCGGTGGTGCTCTACGACGGCGACTTGGTGCTCGGCGGCGGCGTGATCGCCGCCGGCGCGCGGGTGCTGCCCGTGCGCGCCGCGTAGGCGTAACACGCATCCTGGGCGCGAGCCCGCGTCGAGGGGACCCTCAGGCCGGCTCCTCGTGCATCTTCTTGAAATGCCGCAGGCCCGGAGCCCACATGTGCTTCACGGGATCGACGTCCACGTGGATCACTGCACAGCCCCCTGAGGCGAGGGCACGACCGAGCGCCGCCGGGAGTTCGCGCGCGTCGGCCACCCGCTCACCGTGGGCTCCCATGCTCCGCGCCATCGCGTCGAAGGCGACCTCGCCGAGGTCCGCGTTGATCGTCTCGTCCGGGTCGAGGTGCTTGAAGAGCAGTGTCTTGATCGGCCGCAGCGCGAACTGCTGGTTCATCTTCACCATGCCCCACTGGCGGTCGCACATCACCACGTAGGTCACGCGTGCGCCGATCCGCACGGCGGTCTCGATCTCCTGTGGATGGAACCCCGCGGCCCCGTCACCGATGATGCAGCAGACGGGCACGCCCGGCCGCGCCACCGCCGCACCCACGGCCTGCGCCATGCCGGCACCCAGCATGCCGAACTTGAACGTCGAGAGGAGGGTGTTCGGTTCGGTCACGCGATGGTAGAACATCGTCCAGATCGCGGCGTTCCCACCGTCGGCGACGAGGACGGCGTCATCCGGGAATGCGGTACGACAGGCGGCGGCGACGTGCGCGGGATGCATCGGGACGTCCTGGTTCCGCAGCGCTTCGTCCCAGCCGGCGCGCTCCGCGGCGATCCGACGGCCATAGCCGGCGACGCGCGCACGGCGCTCCTCCAGGTGGCGTCCCGCGTCCGGCGCGGTCTCGAGCACAGCGGCGAGCATCTCGAGGAACCGCCGGGCGTCGGCCACGACACCCAGCTCGACCGGCTTGTTGAGCCCGATCGCATCGCCGTCCACGTCCACCTGGACGGTCCGCTGGCCGCCGGGATCGCGCCAATACGGCGGCCGTCCCCACCAGTCGGTCTCGCCCACCCGCGCGCCGACGATGAGTGCGGCGTCGGCCTCGGTCCGAACCTGGTGGTTCAGCTCGACGTGCGGCATCGGGATCGCCAGCGGCGAGCGCTCGGAGAGCACGCCCCGCGCGGCCCAACTCGTGGTCACCGGCGCCTGCAGGAGCTCGGCCACGCGGCGCAGCGCCCCGCAGGCCTCCGAATGGATCACGCCGCTGCCGGCGTGGATCATCGGCGCGCGCGATTCGACGAGGAGGCGCACGGCGCGCGCAACGTCCTCCGCGTTCGGCTCGATGCGCGTGAGCCGACGATAGTGACGCGGCGGCGCGATCGGCGGATCGGTGGGCTGCGCCCCATTCATGATCGTCTCGGGCACATCGAGGTGCACCACGCCCGGCCGTCCCTCGAAACTGGTCCGGAGCGCCTTGCGGGCGAGTTCGGGCAGACGTTCGGCCGAGGAGACGGCCGCGCTCCACTTGGCGATACGCCCGATCACGCCGACCTGGTCGAAGCACTGGTACGCCCCGCCCCGGTCCGGGTACATGATGCCCGGACGCCGCGCGCTGGTGATCGCGAGCACGCGGTTCCCTTCCGCCTGCTCCACCACGAGTCCCGGCAGCAGGTTGGCCACTCCGGGTCCGTTGCTCGCCATGCAGACACCAAGGCGTCCGGTGAGCCGGGCGTACGCGCCCGCCATGTGTGCCGCTGACGTCTCGTGTCGCGGCGTGACGATCGTGATGCCGAGGCGGTGGAGGCTCGTGTAGAAGCCGAAATAGGTCCCGTCGATGATCCCGAAGACGTGGCTGACGCCCTCGGCCTGCAGCATCCGGGCGAGCACCTCGCCACCGCTCATCGCAGACATGCACACACGCTAGGCGCTGCCCGGGGCACCGGGCATAGGCGAAATCCGCACACCGGCACGGCATCGACCTGACAGATGCGTCGAGGCGGCGGCGGCATACTGGCAGCATGACCGTGATCCGGGCCGCCTGGGCCGAGCCGTACAAGATCAAGATGGTGGAGCCACTCTTCCTCACCACGCGCGAGGAGCGCGAACGGGCGATCGCGGAGGCGGGATACAACACCTTCCTGCTGCGCTCCGCCGACGTCTACATCGACCTCCTGACCGACAGCGGAACCTCCGCGATGAGCGACCGGCAGTGGGCCGGCCTGATGATGGGCGACGAGGCGTACGCGGGGAGCCGCAACTACTACCGGCTCGAGGAGGTGGTGCGGCGCTGCTACGGCTACCGGCACCTCATTCCGACGCACCAGGGGCGCGGCGCCGAGAACCTGATCTCGCAGGTGCTGATCAAGCCGGGGGACATCATCCCGGGCAACATGTACTTCACCACCACGAAGGTGCACCAGGAGCTCGCCGGCGGGACCTTCGTGGACGTGGTGGTGGACGAGGCGCACGATCCGACGAGCATGTTCCGCTTCAAGGGGAACGTCGACCTGGCGAAGCTCGGGGCCGTCATCGCGAAACATGGCGCGAACCGGATCCCCTATGTGGCGCTGGCCACCACCGTGAACATGGCGGGTGGCCAGCCCATCTCGCTCGAGAACCTCCGCGCCGTCCGGGCCCTCACGCACGCCCACGGCATCCGCATCATCCACGACATGACGCGGGTGGCCGAGAACGCGTACATGATCCAGCTGCTCGAGCCGGGCCATGCGCACCGCTCCGTCGCCGAGATCGTGCACGAGATCTGCTCGCTCACCGATGGCGCGACGATGAGCGCCAAGAAGGACGCGCTCGTGAACATCGGCGGCTTCCTCGCGACCAACGAGGACGACGTGTTCGAGGAGGCGCGCAACCTCGTGGTCATCTACGAGGGCCTGCACACATACGGGGGCCTCGCCGGGCGTGACATGGAGGCGATGGCGATCGGCATCGAGGAATCGCTCGACGACGACCATATCCGCGCGCGCGTCGGGCAGGTGTTCTACCTCGGCGACCAGCTGGTGGCCGCGGGGATCCCGGTGGTCCGCCCGATCGGCACCCACGGCGTCTTCCTCGACGCGAAGGCGTTCCTGCCGCACCTCCCACAGGACGCGTTCCCGGCGCAGGCGCTCGCGGCCGAACTCTACCTCGACTCGGGCCTGCGGGCGATGGAACGCGGGATCGTCTCGGCGGGCCGCGACAAGGCCACCGGGGAGCACTGCTATCCCGCGCTCGAGCTCGTGCGCCTGACGATCCCGCGACGTGTGTACACGCAGGCGCACATGGACGTCGTGGCCGAGTCGGTGCAGCGGGTCTTCGAGCGGCGGGCCTCCATCGCCGGGCTCACCATGGTCTACGAGCCCAAGTACCTGCGCTTCTTCCAGGCGCGGTTCGAGCCCCGGCCCGCGTCGTGAAGCACCGGACGATCATCGAGCCGTTCCGGATCAAGAGCGTCGAGCCGCTGCGGCTGAGCACGGAAGAGGAGCGGGTGCGCCACCTCGCCGCGGCGCACTACAACCCGTTCCTGCTCGCCTCCGAGCACGTGATCATCGACCTCCTCACCGACAGCGGCACGTCGGCGATGAGCGCGCAGCAGTGGGCCGGCGTGATGGTCGGCGACGAGGCGTACGCCGGGTCGCAGTCGTGGGGACGGATGGAGCGCGCCGTGCGCGACCTCACGGGCTTCTCGCACATCCTCCCCACGCACCAGGGGCGCGCGGCCGAGCGCATCATCTACGGCCGGCTCGGCGGTCCCGGCAAGCGGTTCGTCAGCAACACGCACTTCGACACCACGCGCGCCAACATCGAGGTCACGGGCGCCACCGCGATCGACCTCCCGATCGCCGAGGGCCGCGATCCGGAGGTGGAGCACCCCTTCAAGGGGAACCTCGACGTGGCCGCGCTGGCGCGGCTGCTCGCCGACGACGCCGGCCCAGTGGCCGCCGTGATCCTCACGGTGACCAACAACACCGGCGGCGGCCAGCCGGTGAGTCTGGCCAACGCGACCGCGGTGTCGGCGCTCTGCCGTGCCCATGGCGTGCCATTCCTGCTCGACTGTTGCCGGATCGCCGAGAACAGCTGGTTCATCCGGCATCGCGAACCCGGCATGTCGGACGTGCCGTACCGCGAGATCGCACGGCGGATGTTCGCGCTTGCCGACGGGGCGGTCATGAGCGCCAAGAAGGACGGCCTCGCGAACATGGGTGGCTTCCTCGCCCTGCGCGATGAGGCGCTCGCCGACGCCTGCCGCAACCTGCTCATCATCAGCGAGGGATTCACCACCTACGGCGGACTCTCCGGCCGCGACATGGAGGCGATCGCCATCGGGCTCGAGGAGGTCTTCGACGACCACTACCTCGAGTACCGGATCCGCAGCACGACGTATCTGGGCGATCACCTGCACGCGCTCGGCGTGCCCCTGATGCGTCCGATCGGGGGCCATGCCGTCTACGTGGACGCGCGCCGCCTGTACCCGCACATCCCCGTGCCTGAGTATCCCGGACAGACGCTCGTCTGCGAGCTCTACACGCTCGCGGGGATCCGCTGCGTGGAGGTGGGCTCGGTGATGTTCGGCACATATGATGCGTCCGGCCGGCTCGTCCCCGCCGCGATGGACCTGGTGCGCCTGGCGATCCCCCGGCGCGTGTATACGCAGAGCCACATCGAGTACGTTGCGGAGACGTTCGAGCAGGTGCTCGCCCGGCGCGAGGGGGCCCGGGGACTCCGGATCGTGCGTGAACCCAAGCTGCTGCGGCACTTCAGCGCCCACTTCCTGCCGCTCCCCTGACGCCCGCCCCCACCGCGCATGCACGAGACCGTCCTCGCCAGCACCACCGACCCGATCTCGCAGCTCATCATCGCGGCGATGCTCGTCGCGCTCTTCCGCGCACTCGCGCTGGAGAAGGCCCATCGCGTGCTGGTGGTGCTGGGCGCGGTCGCGGGGATGTGGGGGATCACGTACCTCACGCCGTATCGCCTGCTCACGCTCGAGGGCGCCACGCGCGCGCTCGACCTGAACGTGCTGCTCCTGCTCGCGGCGATGATGGCGCTGGTGGGAGTGTTCAAGTCGACGGGCGTGTTCGCGTGGGGCGTGGACAAGCTGCTCGCGCAGTTCGACGGGCAGCCGGTGCGCGCGATCACCGCGCTCTGGTGGTTCACGGCCATCTGCTCGGCCTTCGCCGACAACGTCACCACGGTCATCTTCGTCACGCCCATCGTGCTCGCCATCGTCCGGCGGCTCGGCGTCCCACCGCTCCCGGTGCTCCTCCCGCTGGTGATGGCCGCGAACATCGGGGGCACGGCCACGCTGATCGGCGACCCCCCCAACATCATGATCGGCTCCGGCGCGGGCCTGAGCTTCCTCGACTTCATCAGGGAGCTCACGATCCCGACGCTCCTGATGATGTGCGGCCTGCACTGGTGGGGGGCGCGCTGGCTGCGCGGCGCGATGGCGTCGGCGACGAACCTCGGCGCCGGGCTGCCCGACGTCGCGGCCGAGATCACCGATCCCGGCCTGCTGCGCTGGATGATCGCGATCAGCGCGATGGTCTTCCTCGGCTTCGTGACCCACGGCGTGACCGGGACGCCCGCCGCCGTGCCCGCCGTCCTCGGCGCGGCGCTGGCGCTCATCATCCAGGACGTGCGATACCTGCGCACCCACCGGCCCTCCCACGAGGAACGGGTGCACGGGATCTTGCACGTGCTCGAGCATGAGGTCGAATGGCCTACCCTCACCTTCTTCACGCTCCTCTTCATCCTCGTCGGCGCGGCGGTGGAGACGGGCCTGATCGCCACGCTGGCCGGCGCGCTCGAGCGAGCGATCGCAGCCAGCCGCGTCGCGCTCGGCCTCGGCGACGCGGCGACCATGCTCTTCGCCGCCATCCTCGTGCTCTGGGTCGCGGGTGTCCTCTCGGCCCTGATGGACAACATCCCGTTCGTCGCCGTGACCATCCCGATCATCGCACAGCTGACGACCGCGCTGCCGGGCGATGGCCGCGTGCTCTGGTGGGCTCTCGCGCTCGGCGCCTGCCTCGGCGGGAACGGGACGCCGATCGGCGCGTCGGCGAACGTCACGACGATCGGACTGGCCGAACGCGAGGGGGTCCGCATCGGTTTCATGGACTTCGTGCGCACGGGCGCCAAGGTGACCACGTTCACCCTGGTGGTCTCGACCGCATTCCTGGTCGGCTACGTCCACCTGGGCCCATCTGCCGTGGCGCTCACCGGAGGCGGCGTACTCGCCGTCGCCGCATTCGCCCTCTGGCGCTCCGGGATCGCGGCCCGCCCGGTGGCCTAGGGCAGCGGCTCGGCGTGACCGGCGACCCAATGCGCCGCCGCGCCGCAGACCGTGCAGGCCGCCTTCCCCCCGCCGTACAGCACCATCTCGACCTGCACCTCGCACGTCGGGCAGGTGGCGTTGACCGTGCGAAGGGCGTCCGTCGGCAGCCCCAGCCGGACCAATCGGGCCACCATCGCATGGGGCGCCACGGCGCCGATGGGACAGAGCTCACCGGTGCAGCGGTCGCCGATCTCGAGGCAGACCACCTCATCGTCGTGCAGCGTGGCCTGGCCATCCGTGCGCGGGGCCACGGAGAGCATCACGCTCACCGGGCGATCACAGGCTGAACAGAACACTCGTGCGCTCCTCATCATACCCTCCTGGGATGACACGTCGAGGCGCGAACTCACGCCATTGGGATCACCACGGCGGATCGCGCGATCTGGCGCACGACGCGCCGGGCCGAATGCTCCTCCAACCCGAACGCGGCGGTGGCCGCCGCGTCGGCGTCCATGCAGTCGTCCGCCTGCACGGTCAGGCTCTTCACCGGTGAGACGCGCGGCACCGCCGTGACCGGGTCCATGAGGTGATGGTACCGGCGGCCGCGCCAGCTGAAGAACTGGGCGTAGTCGCCGGAGGTGGCGACGGCCTGGTCTGACACGCGAAGGGTCGCGGCGACGACGCGCGCATCGTGCGGTGACCGGATGCCGACGTGCCAGCCCTCGCCATCGGGCGCGTCGCCGAGGGCGTAGAGATCCCCTCCGACGTTCACGATGGCATGCGCGATGCCCCGCTCGCGCAGCACCCGCGCCGCCTGGTCCACGCCGTACCCCTTCGCGATCCCGCCGAGGTCCAGCCGGATGTCGCGGTCGCCGAATCGCACGGCGTGTGCGTCGCCACGTGACGAGAGGTCGACGGCGCGCCAGAAGCCGCGGGCGGCGAGGGGACGCACCGCCCCTGAAGGTGGCGGCTCATGCCGGTTGGCGACGTCCCAGAGCTCGACGACCTTGCCGATCGCGGGATCGAATCGTCCCTCGCTCGCGGCCGCCCAGTCCAGCGCGTGCCCGAGCACGGTCGCCGTCTCCCCGGAGACGCGCACCCCATCGCGCATAGCGCCGGCGTTCGCCCGGCCGACGTCCGACGTCGCCTGGAACCGTGTCATCATCCACTCGGTTCGTCGCAGCGCCCCGATGGCCGCGTCGATCGCCGACTGCGCCACCTGCTCGTCGCGGTGCACGACGGTGAGCTCGGCGATCGTGCCCATGAGCGGCACCGTCCGTCGGGCGACGACGGCGCGACGGTGGATCGCCAGCGGCAGCGCCGCCACCACGAACGCGCCGACGCCGACGCCGACGAAGTGCCGGCGACTCCACCGTCCGTCGCGTTCATCGCAGGTGTCGCGGTCATCGCGGGACATCATGCTCCTCCTTCTTGAAATGCGCACATCCACTGCCGCAGCCGCGGCAGTGTCCGCTGCAATCCTCCCGGCGCACGAGTCCGAAGAGGGCGAACAGGAGCGCCCCGAGACCGATGGCCGTCCAGACCGGGATCATCCGGCCCCCAGGCCGGCGAAGCCCATGAACGCCATGGCGAGGCACGACGCGATGATGAGCGACAGGCCGAAACCCCGCGCCACCGACGGCACGTCCGCGAGGTCGAGCCGTTCCCGGATGGAGGCCATCAGGGCGAGCGCGAGCGCGAGGCCCAGGCCCGCGCCGAGTGCGAACGCGAGGCCCTGCACGAGCCCGTAGCCGCGATTGGTCTGGAAGATCGCGAGCCCGAAGATCGCGCAGTTGGTCGTGATGAGCGGCAGGTAGATGCCGAGCGCGCGGAAGAGCACGGGGCTCACCTTCTTGATCGCCATCTCGACGATCTGCACGAGCGAGGCGATGACCACGATGAACGAGATGATCCGTAGGAACGGCGCATCCACAAGGACGAAGCGGTTGAGGAACCAGACCGCGACGGCCGTGATCACCATCACGAACGTGTTCGCCGCGCCGAGCCGCACCGCCGTCTCCACGCGACCGGTCACGCCGAAGAAGGGGCAGAGCCCGAGGAAGAGCGTCAGCGTGAAATTGTTGACGAGCAAGGCGGAGATGAGGATCCAGGTCAGGTCGCTCATGCGGCCTCCCGCGCGCGCACCGCGACCGCACGCGACTGCCGGCGCGCGGTGTGCCAGCCGAGCACGAGCATCACGACGCCCAGCGTGAGGAAGCCGCCCGGGGGCAGGACCATGATCACCCAGGGCTCGAACCGCGGGCCGAACAGGTCGACTCCGAGCAGGGCGCCGGTGCCGAGCAGCTCGCGCACGGCGCTCAGCAGCACGAGGATGATCGTGAACCCGGTCGCGGTGCCGAGGGCATCGAGGAGCGACCGCCGCACCGAGTTCCGCGACGCGAACGCCTCGGCGCGCCCGAGGATGATGCAGTTGACGACGATGAGCGCGACGAAGGGCCCCAACTGCTTGTGGATCACCGGCACCGCCGCCTCGAGCAGCATGTCGGCGATCGTCACGAACGTGGCGATGATCAGCACGTACGACGTGATGCGGACCTCCTGCGGCACGAGCTTCTTGAGCGAGGCGACCAGGAGGTTGGAT
>JAOUHR010000391.1 GCA_029884515.1 Gemmatimonadota bacterium | reverse complement strand
ACGCGTGCGACGAACCGTCGAAGGGGTGAAGTCGGGGACATTCGGCATCTCGGCGTGAGGGGCATCGTGACGGGCGGCACGACCTCAACATCTTCGCCGCGCGTGGGAGCATGCGCCAGTGCTCGCCCTTCTTCCGGGAACTCGGTGGCGAGCGTACCTATCAGGGGCCGGCGCATGAGGCGGGCGGACGCTGCGGGTTCCGCCGGTCGAACGGACGACACTCTGTGGGGAGGCCACGCGAGATGCAGTTGATCGTCGTCGGACTGGGGGCGGTCGGGAGCGCGGCGGCGTGGCGCCTCGCGGAGCAGGGCCATCGCGTCACGGGGTTCGACCGCTGGTCGCCACCACACGTGAACGGGTCGACGCACGGCGAGACGCGCATCACGCGCATCACGGCCTGGGAGGGTGCGCAGTACGTGCCGCTCGTGCAGCGCGCGAACGAACTCTGGCGTTCGCTGCCGATGCCGGATGGCCAGACACCCGGCCGTCGCACGGGAGGACTCTTCCTCGCCCCGGCCGACGACCTGCTGGTGGCGGGATCGATCGCGAGCGCCGAGGCGACGGGCGTCCCGTTCGAGGTGCTGCCGCCCGCGGAGGTCGCCACACGATGGCCCCTGCTCGTACCGAACGAGCAGCAGGTCGGGTTCGTGGACCCCGGGGCCGGTTTGCTCTTCCCCGAACGCATCGTGCGCGCCACCCTCGCCCGCGCCCTCGCGCTCGGCGCGGAACTGCGCACGAACGAACCCATCCTCTCCTGGCGCGCGGATGGGCAGGGCGTCGCGGTGACGACGGCGCGTGACACGCACCGCGCCGACGCGCTCATCCTGTGTACCGGCGCCTGGATGCCGCGCGAACTGGAACCGCTCGGCGTCGAACTGCGCGTGGAGCGACAGACGCTGCACTGGTTCGCGCCGCCATCGGGTGCGCCGCCCTTCGGGCCCGACCGCGCGCCGATCCACCTTGTTGCCGACGCGCGCACGCCGGCGACCGCCGTCTTCCCCACGGTGGACGGTGCGATCAAGGTCGCCACCCACCACGGCGGGGAGTTCTCGCCGGCGGACGCCGTGCGGCGCACGATCGACCAGGAGGAGATCGAGGCCGCGGCCGCGATCCTCGGCCGCTTCTTCCCGCGCCTCGCCGGCGGCGCGCACCTGCGCTCGGCGACCTGCCTCTATACCAACACGCCGAGCGGCGACTTCCTGCTCGACCGGCACCCGGCGCACCAGCAGGTGGTCCTCGGCAGCCCCTGCAACGGGTTCGGCTTCAAGTTCTCGGCCGCCACCGGCGAGGCGCTCGCCTGTCTGGCGACCGGCGACGCGCCTCCCGTGGACCTCGCACCTTGGCGGCTCCCGCGCGGGCCGCGCTGAGGACCGTGGCTCGCCGAACGCCCGCTACTGCCGGCTCGCGAGCCAGCGATTCCGGAAGGCCAGCTGCTCCGCCGTCGGGGTGCGGCCCGCATCCTCGAACGCGACCACCTCGACGCGCGGGTTCGCGCGCAGCGTGAGCGTCGCCGAGCGGTTCCCGTCGCGGCCGAGCCAGGTGACGGCGACCGTCTCGCCTGGCTTCTTGTCGGCGATCGCGGACCGGTAGGTCTCCATCGAGACCACCTTGGTGCCGCCGACGGTGAGGATCTGGTCGCCCGCGCTGATGCCCGCTTCATGGAGCGGCGACCCGATGGTGGAGGGGCCGGCCACCACGACGGCGCCATCGCGCGCCGAGACGGGCACGTCGCCGATCCAGGCGCGGTCAGGGAACGCGGGGCGCACCAAGAACCCCGCCTGCGCGAGGAGGCGCGGGTAGTCCGGGAGCTCGCTCCCCACCACGTAGCGCGCGAAGAAGTCGCGCGCGAAGGCCGTGTCCCTGGCGACCGCCGCGAGCGCCGCCTGGGCGTCGGCGAGGGCGTACGGGCGCGCGGGCGCGAGCGCGGCGGTCTGCACCTTCCCGTGCCGGCGCCACATCTCGCGCATGAAATCGTCGAGCGTCACGGCCGGCGTGCGCCCGCGCAGCGTGAGGTCGAGCGCGATCCCGAGCGCCTCGCCGTACGTATAGTACGAGATGAAGGTGTTGGCGTAGTTGTTGGGGTCGATCGACGTCGCCGCGTCCACGAAGGGCGCGCGCTGACTCATCCCCACCGCGCCCGAGAAGGCCCGTGCCGGGCTCGTCGCGAGTGTGTTCACCGCGCCGGAGAGCCGGCGCGCATAATCGTTCGGCGGGATGATCCCGGCACGCTCCTGCACGAGCACGCCGTAGTAGTTCGTGAACCCCTCGGCCAGCCAGAGTTCCCCGCTCATGTTCGCGTCCGTGAAGTCGAACGGCTCGAGCGACCGCGGCCGGATGCGCTCCACGTTCCATGCGTGGAAGAACTCGTGCGACACCGTGCCGAGCAGCCCCATCATCGACGAGGAGAGCGCACCCGAGGAGGTCACCGAGGTCGAGTTGCGGTGCTCCATGCCGTCGCCGGCGCAGTTGGGCCGGTAGCAGGCGATGAAGGTGTAGGTGCCGAAGTCGAACGCCGGCAGCTCGCCGTACACGGCCGCCATCTCGTTCACCACGCGCTTGGTGAGCTCGGTGTAGCGCGTGACCTCCTCCGCCGTGCCAAGGTGATCCACCGCAAGCCGGACGGTCTGCGTGCGACCGCCGCTCGTGACCGTCCACTCGCGCATGTCGATCGTACCCAGGTGCGTGGGCGAGTCCATGAAGTACTGGAAGTTCGGCGCGCGGAAGGTCCAGGGGTCGCTGGTGGGCTGGAGCTGCGTCGCGATCCGCCACGACGGGTTCGCGGGGTGGAAGGTGATCTGGATGGGCCTGGTGACGAGGGTCGGCGCCCAGGCGAAGGTCGCCGGCATGTTCAGGTGCGCCCGCGTCTGGTCGATACCGGCGTAGGTGCCGTCGGCGCGGTCGGCGT
>JAOUHR010000042.1 GCA_029884515.1 Gemmatimonadota bacterium | reverse complement strand
ACTCGGAAGCCTGGATGTGGTACCACGAGCACATCGGCGGGTCGCGCTGCCCGATCGTCGACACCTGGTGGCAGACCGAGACCGGCTCCATCGTCATCTCGCCGATCCCGGGCATCACCGCCACGAAGCCCGGCAGCGCCACCGCAGCACTCCCGGGCTATTCCGCCGAGGTGCTCGACTCCTCCACCGGACAGCGCATTCCGACGGGCGGTGGCCTGCTGGCGCTCACCGAGCCATGGCCATCGATGCTCCGGACGATCTGGGGCGACGATGCGCGCTATGTGCAGACCTACTTCAGGAAGTGGGAGGGGCGTCCCGACATCTACTTCGCCGGCGACGGCGTCAAGCGGGACGACGACGGCTTCTTCTGGATCCTCGGCCGCGTAGATGACGTGCTCAACGTCGCCGGCCACCGGATCGGCACGATGGAGGTGGAGTCCGCCCTCGTCGAGCACCCGAGCGTGGCCGAGGCGGCCGTCGTGGGCCGGACGCACGACGTGAAGGGTCAGGCACTCTGCGCGTTCGTCACGGTGCGGGACGGCATCACCGCCTCACCGGCACTGCGCGACGAGCTCCGCGAGTTCGTCGCGAAGAAGATCGGCGCCCTCGCGCGCCCGGATGACATCCTCTTCTCGGCCGACCTGCCGAAGACGCGCTCCGGCAAGATCATGCGCCGCCTCCTGCGCGACATCGCGGAAGGGCGCGCCCTCGGCGACACGACCACCTTGGCGGATCCCGGGGTCGTGGCGTCGCTGAAGGAACAGTACGAAGACAAGGAGGGGTGAGCGCCGGCTCACCCTTCCCCACGGCACGTCGCAACGCGGTCGACGCGCCCGGCGTGGGGTACCCCCCGGCCGGACGGCTGACCGTCAGGGCGCCTTCTTCTCCGGCGTCGTCGGCGCGGCAGGGAGCTTCACGGCGGCAGCCGCCTGGGAGTTGGCGATGCGCGCCATCTCGAGCGAGACGTACTGTCGGATCTGGTCATAGCTCAGCGCGCCCGTGATCAGCTGCCCGCCGATGATGAAGCTCGGCGTGGTGCCAACCCGGAGGCGCTCTCCCTCCCTGCGGTTGGCGGCGATCTGCGGGAGCTTGCGCTCCGAATCGTAGCACGCACTCCACGTGGACACGTCGAGCCCCGCCTCGCCGGCGAGGCGCTCGAAGACCTTCTTCGGAGTGCGCGTCGCTTCGCCATTCCAGCGATCCTGCTCGCGGAACAGCAGGTCGTGCATCTCCCAGAACTTCCCCTGCTCGTCCGCGCACTGCGCGGCGTTGTGCGCCGGGACGGTGTTCCGGTGCATGGAGAGCGGGAAGTCCATGAAGCGGAAGCGCACGTCCCCGCTGGCCACCAGGCGCGACATCACGTCCGGCTCGGTGACGGCGGCGAAGTAGCCGCACGCCGGGCACTCGAAGTCGCCGAACTCCACGATCTCAACCGGGGCGTCGGGACTCCCCTTCACGATCCCTGCGGCAGCCACCGCCGGGAGCGACGAGTCGAGCGTCACGACCTTCGCCGGGCGGGACACCACCCACCCGAGGGCAGCCACACCGACGACGCCGACGATGACCAGGATCGGTCCGAACGAGCGGTTGGACGAGCGCTTCTTGCTGGCCACGGAACTGGACCTCCACAGGGTTGGCACGGGCGGGGGGCGAAGCGGGGAAGTTACATCAGCGAAACCGGGAGGGTAGGAGTTAAGAGAGAAAGCGATTAGGTTGCGGTGTTGCACGTGACATCAAATCATGACCCCGAAATCGACGAGATGAGCAGACAGAGAAGCCGCGGCCGCCCAACAACCGCCCCCGTGTCGCCGTACGACCAGGCGCGCGACGAGCTGTTCCAGCACGTGATGCGCTGTGGCGTGATCGGCTCGGCACCTGAGCACCAGACCGAGTGGTTCGACGAGACCATGAAGTTCCTCGCGGACCGTTACCACGAGTTGAGCAAGAAGGAGATCGGTGACCTCCGCGTCCTGGGCGAGCGCTTCGCGGCGCCCACGGTCATGCCGGAGGACGGTCCGCCGGCGGAGCCCGCCGCGGACGCCACCCCCCAGCAGCCGGGGGAAGGCGCCGAGTCGGGCGAGCTCGACACGGTCAACGCGGCGTGATGCGGTGACGAGGCCCCGGGGCGGTGCTCCGGGGCCTCGTGATTCAGCGCGTATCCGGTCGCCGCGCGCGCAGCACGAGCGTCGCGCGCACGCCCCCGCCCAGCGTGACCTCGAGGGCCGGCACCACGCGGTGCCGGCGCGCATTCCCCTCGGCGCCGAGCACGAGGAAAAGCGCACCCTGCCCCGTCGCGCGATCGGCGAATCGCCACCCGAGGCCCGCGCCCCCGTAGAGTCCCACGCGCCGGTCGCCGAAGGGGTCGAGGAGGAACCGTGCGGAGGCGCTCACCTGTCCGATCGCGCGCCAAGTGTCGCCGACACGCGCGGCCCCTCCCTCGGCGGCGACCCCAAGACGCGCGTACCAGCCGGCGCGCGCGCTCACGCCGATACCGGCGAAGGGCGCGGCCCGTGGTGAGAGCGCGGTGCCGAGGCGTGCCTCGAGGCGTGGTGCCGCGGACACGGGTGCCTGGCTCCACGCTGCGGCAGGCAGGAGCAGGACGGCGAGGACGACGACGGCGCGCATAATGCGCCCAAGCTATGGGTCCACGCGCCACGCGGCACGCCCCTCCCGACTGGCGTTTTGGCTTGCCCCCACCGGCGGCCCCGGATAGCTTCGCGGGACGTTCCGCACTCCCCGAGGGATCGATGCCCGATACGGTCGCGCTGCTGCGCGGCGTGGCGATCTTCCAGGATCTCGATGACGGCGAACTCGCGCGCGTGGCCGAGGTGTGCCGCATGCAGGAGTTCGTCTCCGGCGAGGTCATCTTCAAGGAGGGCGAGGCGGGGAGCCGGCTCTACCTCATCGTCTCCGGCGACGTGCGGATCTCGCGCATGGTGCCGGGCAGCGGGGAGGAGGCGCTCGCCGTCCTCAAGCCCGGGGCGATCTTCGGCGAGATGTCGGTGTTCGACCGGAGCGAGCGGTCCACCGACGCCATCTCCAACGGCGGCACCAAGGTGCTGACCATCTCGCGCAGCGACTTCGACCTGCTCCTCGACTTCAATCGTGACATCGCCTACAAGGTGCTCTGGAGTTGTGTGCGCCTCCTCTCGGGCCGCCTCCGCGCCACGAACGACTCGCTGCGCTCGTTCCTCGCGATGTCGATGTTCTGACCTCTCCCCCCCTGCCATGACCCGCCCCACCCGCACGATCGCGCTCGCGCTCGCGGCCCTCGCACTCCCCCTCGGCGCGCAAGCCCCTTCCACGCTCGGCCTCGCGCGCGACGCGCGCATCGCCGAGGCGTTGGCCGACGTCTCGCCGGCGCGGCTCCGCAGCATGGACTCCACGCTCGTCACGTTCGGCACGCGGCACACGATGAGTGACACGCTCTCGGCCACCCGCGGGATCGGCGCGGCGCGGCGGTGGATCCACGCCGAGCTCACGCAGTTCTCGAAGGAGTGCGGTGGCTGCCTCCGCGTGGAGTACGACACCGGCAGCGCGGTGATCGCGCGGAGCCCGCAGCGCCCCACGCAGCACCTCGTGAACGTGGTGGCGTGGCTCCCCGGCCGCGACGCGGACCGCGTGGTCGTGATCGGCGGGCACTACGACTCCTGCATCTGCTCGGTGGACAACATGGACGCCACGTCGGACGCGCCGGGCGCCGACGACGACGGCTCCGGCACGGTCGCGGTGATGGAGCTCGCCCGCGTGGTGTCGAAGCGCTTCCCCAAGGGTTTCGACGCCACCATCGCATTCGCGCTCTACACGGGCGAGGAGATGGGCCTGCTCGGCTCCACGCAGTTCGCCGAACGCCTGCAGCGCGAGCAGAAGACGGTGACCGCGGCGTTCACCGACGACATCGTCGGCAACGTCATCGCCGACGACGGCCGCGTGGACTCGACCTCGGTGCGCGTGTTCGCCGTGGACTCCCTCGCCGTCGGCGGCGGGGAGCTCGCGCGCTACGTGTGGGCCACCGGCGCGCTCTATCAGCCGCGGTTCGAGGTGCTGCCGGTGCTCCGCCTCGACCGCCTCGGGCGCGGTGGTGACCACTCACCCTTCGTGCGTCAAGGCATCCCGGGCCTGCGGTTCACCGAGCGCCTCGAGAACTACAAGCGGCAACACCTCCCCACCGATGCGCTGAACGACGTCGACTTCGGCTACGTCGCCAAGGTCGCACGGTTGAATCTCGCGACCGTGGTCTCGCTCGCCTCGGCGCCGCCGCGCCCCGAGAGCACGGCGTACCAGCGCGATCGCGCGTCGGGCGGACAATCGTTCACCATCCGGTGGTCGCCGGTCGCGGGCGCGGCGTCGTACGAACTCCTCGTGCGCCGCACGACGGACGCGACGTACAAGCGGATCGTCCCCGTCGGTAACGTCACGGAGTTCCTGCTCGACGAGCAGCTCGACGACGTCTGGGTGGGTGTGCGCACGGTGGGCGCGGACGGGCACCGGTCGCTCACCACCGTGATCGGCGCGCCCGGCGGGCCGCGGCTCGCCACGCCGGCGCGGCGCGGCGCCGCCTCCCCGACGACGCCCGCCTCGCCGGAGTGAGCGGGCGGTCCCGGCGATGAGCGCGTTCCCCGGGTTCCGTCCGGCCGCCCTCACGTTCCTCCGGGGGCTCAAGCGGAACAACACGAAGCCGTGGTTCGAGGAGCGCCGCCCCGTGTTCGAGCACGAGGTGCTCGGACCGCTCCGGCTGCTCGCCGAGGAGCTCGACGTCCGCTTCGCGCGCCTCGCCCCCGAGTTCGTTGCGCCGCCCAAGCGCGCGCTCTTCCGCATCCACCGCGACGTCCGGTTCTCGAAGGACAAGTCGCCGTACAAGTCCCACGCGGCCCTGTGGGTCTTCCACCGCGATGCCGGCCGTGGCGTGGGGCGCGACGCGCACGGGGGCGCGGGGTTCTACTTCCACCTCGAGCCGGGCGCGTCGATGGTGGCGGCCGGCTTCTGGATGCCGCCGCGCCCACTCCTCACGGTGCTGAGGGACGCGATCGCGGAGAGGCCGCGGGCCTTCGAGCGGATCGTGCGGGCGCCGGCGTTCATGAAGCGGTTCGGCGGGCTCACCGACGACGAGGCCGGGGTGAGGCTCACGCGCGTGCCGCGCGGCTTCGCGCCCGACCATCCGGCAGCGCACTGGCTCCGGTTCAGCAGCTTCACCGCCTCGCGGGGCCTTACCGACCGCGAGGCGCTCTCGCCGAAGCTCGTGGACGGGCTCATGAAGGACTATGCGCTCCAGCTGCCGCTTGTGCGCTGGCTGAACGGCACGCTCGGCTTCCCGCCGGCGAAGTCGCGCTAGCCCGTCCGCGCCACGTGCGCGCGGCCCCGGTTCACGGGTGCGGGTCGGCTCAGCGGCGCGCCCGGCCGCGCACGATCCCCTCGGCGCGGCGCGACGGGTCGAACCACCGGCGGGCCGCGTCGCGTATGCGGTCGGCCGTGACGGCCGCGAGGTCGGCGGGATACCGCGCGATGTCCTCGAGCGCGCCGTGCAGCCAGGCGTCCGCGATCTCGCCGAGCACCGCCGCGCCCGAGGCCTGGCGGATCTGCCACGTGCCGATCGCATAGGTGCGCGCCCGGTCGAGCTCCTCCGCCGAGACGGTCTCGGCACCGAAGCGCGCGAGCTCTCGCAGCAGGCCCTCCCGCGCGACCTCCTCCTTCGCCGGGGAGGTGGCGATGTAGGCGGCGAACGCTCCGCCCCTCGACTTGGGGTACGGCCGCGCGAGCACCGTGTAGGCGAGCGACTGGCGATCGCGAAGCTCCTCGAACAAGCGTCCGCCCAGTCCGCTCGCGATCCCGCCGATCAGTTCGGCGTCGAATCGCGCGGCCTCGCCGCGCCGCGGACCCTCGAAGAGCATCGCCAGCCCCGTCTGGGCCTTGTCGCGCTCATCCACGGCGCTCACCTGCTGCGTCGGCCAGCGGGGTGCTGCCGGCTCCGTCGCCGGCATGGCGCGCAGCGCGGCGAACCGCTTGGCCAGCACATCCGCGGTTTCCTGCGGGTCGAGGTCGCCGACCGCGACCAGCACCGCGGCCGACGCGGGTACCTTGGCACCGTGCCATGCGCGGACGGCCGCGGAAGTGAGCCCAGTGACGGTGTCGTCGGTCCCGAGCGTCGCGCGCCCGTACGGGTGGCCCGGCCAGGCGACGGAGGCGGCAAGCCGCATCGGCTGGCGGTACATGTCGTCGCGGAGCGAGGCGAGTGCGGCAAGCGCAGCGGCGCGTTCGGCGTCCACACCATCGTCGGGGAACACCGGGTCGAGCACGATGTCCGCGAGCAGCTCGGCGGCGCCGTCGAACGACCGCGCCGGCACGCCGAGCGACCAGTGGAACCCCTCCGTGCCGACGATCGCGGCGGGCGTACCACCGAGCAGTTCCGCGTCCTCGGCGAGCCGCGACGCCGTGCGCCGCGAGGTGCCGCGAAGCGCAGCCCTGGCCATCAGCGTGGTGACACCGCTGTTCGTGGCTCCCTCGGCGGTCACACCGCCGGCGATGAAGCACCCGACGTGGGCGAGTGCGACGCCGGGCCGGCGGCGGACGAGCACCGGCACACCGTGCTCCGTGCGGAAGACATGCACGTCACCCACCACGCGCTCGGGCCGCGCGCCCCGCCCGACGAGCGCCGGCGCCGCCGTCCGGGGAGCGGATGGCTCCACGGGCTCCGGCCGCTCGGCGTCGAGGAGCGTTCGCACGCTCTCGGCGTCGGCGCCGAGGGCGGGCAGTCCGCGCGGCCGGTACGCGAGGAGCGCCGTGGCAGCCGGGTCGAGCCACCGGCGCGCGACCGCGGTGAGGCGTGCGACGTCGGTCTCGTGCAGCTGTTCGTGGTAGTCCACGCCGCGGCGCCAGTCGCCGAGCAGTTCCCAGGAACCGAGGAAGTTGGCTTGGCCCTCCGGGGACTCGAGGCGCCGGAGCCACTGTGCCTCGAGCAACCGCCGCGCCCGTTCCACCTCGTCGGTGGTGATCTCCCCCTCCCGCACGCGGCGAAGCTGGTCCCAGATGGCGCGCGCAGCGCGCGCCGTGCGCTCCGGACGTGCGGCGGCGTGCACCACGAACACGCCGATCTCGGTGGGCGTGTAGACGTACGCGTTCACCGTCGAGACGAGCCGCCGATCGCGCGTCGCCCGCACGAGCCGCGACCCGCGCCCGCCCGCGAGCACGTGTGCGAGCACGTCGAGCACGGGGGTGTCGGCGTGGGCGAGCGGGGGCGCGCGCCACCCGAAGAGCAGCTCCGTCTGCGCGATGTCCCCCTCCCACTCGCGCACGCGAAACCCGGGCGCGGAGAGTTCCCGCGGGCCAGGCTGCCGGTCGACCCGCGCGTCGGGGAACTTGCCGTACAGCTCGGCCGCCTCCGCCGTGGCCTCGACCGGGTCCACGTCGCCGACGATGGCGAGCACGGTGTTGGAAGGCCGATAGAACCGCCGATAGAACTCCACCACCTGGTCGCGCGTGAGCGTACGCAGCTGGTCCGCTCGCCCCATCCGCCAGCGCCGGATGCGATGGTCGTCGTGCAGGAGCTCGAAGAGCGTCTCGAGCGCGAGCGCGGCCGGCGTGTCGGCCTTCCGCTTGGTCTCCTCGATGATGACCTCAAGCTCACGCGCCAGCTCGGCGGCGTCGATCACGGAGTTGGCATAGGCGTCCGCCTGTACCGCGAGCCCGCGTGCGAAGCCCGAGGCGGGGAGCACCGTGTAGTAGTGCGTGTGGTCGTAGATCGTCCCGGCGTTGAGGTAGCCCCCGGCCGCCTTGGTCGCGCGCGCGATCTCGCCTACGCCTCGGGTGGGCGTGCCCTTGAAGTACATGTGCTCCAGCACGTGCGCGATGCCGACGCGGTCGTCGGGCTCGTCGAAGTACCCGACGCGCACCCAGGTGACGATCGCCACGACCGGCGCGCTGGTGTCGCGGCGCGCGAGCACCGTGAGCCCGTTCGCCAGTCGTGTGCGGTGTACGGACTCCGGGGGGAGTGTGGCGTCGAGGCGGGCCGGCATCTCAGCGTGCGAGGGGAACGCGGCGGAGGAGCACCAGTGCCACCACGAGCATGCCGAGCGCGTAGAGGAGCACAAGGGTGAGGTCCCCGGTCTCGACGCTTCGCTCGGTGAGCCAGCGGGTGCGCAGCGCCTCGGCCGTGCCGAACGGGGGGAGCATCTCCGCCAGGAGCTCGGCCCACCGCGGCAATGCGTTCGACGGCGCGAGCTGCTGGAGCGACATGCTGACGACGACCACGAGCACGAGCAGCACGCCGTCCCGCGCGACGAGCACGCTGCAGAGCAGCGCGAGGGCGCCGAAGAGGAGCGCGTAGAGCGCTGCCGCCTTGACCACGGCGAGCACCGGCACGGGCGTCACCAGGAACCGGAATCCAACCGGGACGAGCGTGGTGCACGCGACGAACAGCATCACGCTGATCGCGAAGTACTGCAGGTAGAACGCCCACGGCGCCACCGGCCGCGCGAAGAGGAACCGGAAGTGCTGCTTGGTCCGGTCGGCGGAGACGACGCCGCTCATGAGCAGGAGGGCGCCGAGGGTCATCGCGGATCCCAGCGCCTGCTGGTAGATCATGCGGCTCATCTGCTCGATGCGCTCCTGGGAGTCGATGCCCGCGGGAGGATGGCCGTTGAGGAGGAACCAGAGCGGCACCCCGCCGATGACGAGGAAGAAGAGCAGCGTGACGACCGCCTTGGTGAAGGCATCGCGCACCTGCCAGCGCGCATACAGCGCGAGCGGGTTCCCCGCGGTCATCGCGTCACCGCCGTGCGGAAGGCTTCCTCGAGCGACGACTCCGCCGGCACCACCGCCGTCACCAGCGCACCCTGCGCGATCGCCACGGCGAGGCCGGCGTTCAGCGCCGCGAGGTCGAGCGTGCACTCGAGCGTCTGGCCTGCGACCACGGCGCCCGGGAGGTGCGCCGCCAGCGCCTCGATCCCCGTCGCCGCCCGCACCTTCCAGCGGCGCACGACGCTGCCCAGCGCGCCCTCGGCCTCGCGCACCGACACCACCCGCTGCAGTCGCCCGCGGTCGATGATGGCCACGCGGTCGCAGAGGCGCTCGAGCTCGTCCAGGTTGTGGGAGGCGATGAGGATCGCGCGGTCCGCGCGCCGCAGCCCGCCCACGATGTCACGGAACCGCGCCGTCCATACGGGGTCGAGGCCGTGCGTGGGTTCGTCGAACACCATCACGCGCCGGTCGGCGAGGAGGGCCTGCGCGAGGCCGAGGCGCTGCAGGTTCCCCTTGGAGAGCGCCTTGAGCCGCTTGTCGGCGTGCTCGGCGATGCCGACGGCCTCGATCACCCGCGCGCACTCCACGGCGCGCAGCGCGGTGGGAATGCCGGCGAGCGCCGAGAGCCGCGCGAGGGCTTCTATCGCGCGCCACTCGAGCGGCAGGGTGATCAGCTCGGGGAGGTAGGCGATCCCCTCGCGCTCCACGAAGGCGCGCGGCGTGACGCCGTCGATCCGCACCGTCCCCTCGTCGGGCGGCAGGAAGCCGAGGAGCATCGCGATGAGCGTGCTCTTCCCCGCCCCGTTCGGTCCGGCGATGCCGACCACCTCACCCGCCGCGACGTCGAGCGTGATGTCCTCCACGGCGCGCACGGCCCGGCCGAGCACGGGGCGGTACGTCTTGCCGACCGCCCGGAAGGCGATCAGTGGAGGATCCGGAGGAGCCCGGCGTCCGCGCTCGCGCGCAGGAAGCCCTCGGCGTCGCGCGTCGGGATGAGGATCCCGGTGAGTGCGAACCCGCGCCGCGCCTCGCTCTGCATGAACTCCTCGAGCGTGCGCTCCCTCGCTCCGATCGCCGCATCGCGCATCGCACCGACGATCTCCTCCCATGTCCCCTCGTACGGCCGCCCGTCGCGGCCGACCACCCGGTGCGAGTCGGGGGACTTCTTGTCGTCCGTCAGGTCCGCCAGGAGTGCCCCGAAGAGTTCCAGCTGCGACCGCGCCGCGTGCTGCTCCCGCTCGACGGCGCGCGTCTCGATCTCCGCCAGCATCTCGTCGATCGCGTCGGGCGCCGGCGCCAGCTCCGCGAGGCGCTCGTCCCACTGCCGCAGCGAGGGATCATCGTCGGGCAGCCGGAGGTGCGACTTCTTGAGTTCGAGCAGGCGCCAGATGCCGAGCTCGTCCCAGTGGTCCTCGGGCTTGGTGCGGTCAAGGTGGTAGAGCGCCGCCTCGTAGTCGCCGCGGTCGTAGAGGAGGTTGCCCAGGTAGATGCGCGCCTCGCTGTGCTCAGGGTCGAGCTGCAGCGACTTGCGG